>CAZQXF010000080.1:0-9386 GCA_964596975.1 uncultured Thiotrichales bacterium
CATATCAGAGATACCACGATTTCAGGACTTCTTCTGGTGTCAGTGGTTTGATCTTGACCAGTTCGGCTTCACCGCCCTTGGGCACCATCCGTACTTCTACCTCGTCGGCGTCGCGTCCTTTGCTGAAGCGTGCTGTTACCGCTGCTGCCAGCTTCCAGTCGTCTGGCGTGAGGTCATCACCGTCGATCAGGGTGATGGGGCCGGGGTGACTCACCGTTTTGATGTGGTGGAAGGACTTTCGATAGCCTTCCATATAGCGAGTTTCGGATTCCTCCCGCGATACGATCAGCTTGAAGCGGTTGTTGGGGCGCAGGTGGCGGCCCATGTTCAACAGTAGAATGTCATCGAATTCATAGTCGCGCTTGCCACGATGGGTCCAGAAATCCTGTAGCTTATGGGTATAGTTCTCGTCGGTCAGCACACAGCATCCGCCTGCGGGTTGAGCGTATTCGGTGATGCCGTATTGGGCTGCCAACGCCATCTGTGGTTTGCGTGACCGTCCGCTGAGGCCCAGTAACTTGTCGCGATCGACCCAGCCCTCGCGTTCCGGCAGCGTCGGGGGCAGATTCAGTGCGCTAAGGGGGCGGAGCAACAGGTCGTCGGCACCCGATTCACGCGCGATGATCGGCATGGTTTCCTTGCGTTGCGACTTGGGGCGTTGGCCAATGACTTCGCCTGTGACGATGAAATCGAAGCCATGCTCGCGGATCCACTCCTGAGCCTTGCCGACCATGAAGATCTTGCAGTCCAGGCAAGGGTTCAGGTTGGCCCCGTAACCATGTTTCGGGTTGAGGACGATATCTTTGTATTCATCGACTATATTTATGATGTGGTGTTCGATGCCAAGCTGTTCGGCTACCCAGAAGGCATGGTTTCGAGTGGGGGTATTGTCGCGATAGACACCACTCATGTGATGCAGACCATCGGTGCAGAAGCCGGTAAAGAAGGTAATGCCTTCAACATGGATGCCCTGATCGAGCATCATGCGTGCCGCGAGCATCGAGTCCAGTCCGCCGGAGATGAGCGCTACGGCTTTTCGCTGTGCTGCCATATGTCCTCAAACAGTGGATCAAAAGGCCAGTATAGCAATGTTCACGGGGCGAATTGGACTGATTCACAACCTGACGGTGGCAATATTTGGCCACAGCAGGGGAACAAACTCTGCCGCGAGACGGTCGAAGCATGAACAAGTTCCCTGTCGACGATGGCTTTCGTTGCTATAAACGCCATCCCGGTTAACAGAAACAACCAGAGATCATGACAAATCTGCCAGCGAAAGACCCGATTCATACGCTTCTGGAAAAACGCGTACATCCGGTGCATCTGAAGATGCGCAAGCAGATAGAGAAGGAGAAACACACCAAGGTGTTTGGCCAAGGTCTGGGGTTCTTCCATATCGAGAACTGGTATTCCATTCACGGCCTGATCCGCATGAGCTTGCGCATGAGCTTTCTCCACGGTCGTGGCAAGCGCAATGCGCTGAAACTGGAGTTGACCGAAAACAACATTCCTCTGCCACACCTTCCCGAACCGTTTCATGGCTTTCGCGTGCTGCACCTCAGTGACCTGCATCTCGACGTCAACGAGCATATGGCCGGGGCATTGATCGAGCGCGTGCGCGACCTGGACTATGACATCTGCGTCATCACCGGCGATTTTCGAGCCAAAACATATGGTCCGTATGAGAACGCATTGGCGGCCATGAAGCGTGTGCGTGGTGCATTGTCCAATCCGGTCTATGCCATTCTGGGAAACCATGATTCCATTGACATGGTGCCCGGGCTGGAGGGCATGGGGATCAATGTGATGCTGAACGAGTCAGCCGTGATCGAGCGCGGCGGTGAGTTGATCTATCTGGCAGGTATCGATGATCCTCACTACTACAAGGCGCACAATCTGGAGAAGGCTGCTGATGCCATTCCGGAAGAAGCGGTGTCTATCCTGCTGTCCCATAGCCCGGAAACTTATCGTCATGCCGCGCATGCGGGATTCGATGTTTTCCTCTGTGGGCATACCCATGGCGGACAGATCTGTCTTCCTGGTGGATTGCCGCTGATGTGCAATGCGAAAGCACCGCGCAGCGTGTGTAATGGTGAGTGGTGTTACGGCAGCATGAGCGGTTATACCTCTCGGGGCTCTGGTGCTTCGGTGGTCGATGTTCGCTACAACTGTCCACCAGAGGTGACCCTCCATACCTTGCTGCGAGACGAGTCTGCGGTCGCGGGCGGAGCCTAGGGTCAGGCGGGCAGGTGTTGCCGGAATTGAAAAGAGATGTGTCGAAATATTGTCACTTCGTCAGCAAAACCATTCCGCTGAAGACGCTGATGAAGTATTTGGGAGCCGGGCGGTTTTACTCGTTGCGGCAACTACAGTATAGTCGCCTTATCATGTTGAATTCACATGCTTTTCGCTGTGATCAGCATCGTCAAGAAAGGCTACAGGAACGGATTGTTGGGGTAAGCCCGTTGCGAGGGCGAATAATCCACCAGGTAGTCACTATTTTGACTGTTTCGTTGTTACTTTGAATTAACTACAGGGATGTCAGGGAGATTTGCAGGCGCACAAAGCGTTTGCCCCTGTAATGTTACCGGCTGGGCGCAAGAAAGATCAGGATGTCGTTGGCCCATCAGGACCGCCGGAAATTGTCTGACTCAGCAGCGCTGAGTCGTGTCGATGACCAATTGGCTGAAAAAACGATGATCTTTCTATCCAAGAAAAAGAAGAACAATAAGAAAACGCCACACCGTTTTGCCGGTGATCCTGTTTCAATGGAACACATGCATTTCATTCGCAAGTTCGCCGATCTCGATCTGAAGTCTGCTGAAGAGTATGGCTTTGCTAACGCCATGCTTGGTGAAATGTGTCATGGCATGGCGCATCGGGGGATTCAGGTACTCGCCGGATTTGTCTTGAGCCGTGAGGGCTTTGAGCGGTACCTCGAATTCAATGACTTGCGATCATTCATTTCCGACTGCGTCCAAACGCTCGATATGGGCGACCTGGGTGCCTTGGCGAAGGTATCAGCGGCGATTCAGAGTCGCATACTCAAAGGCACGATACCCGATGAGCTTGTTGCAGAGCTATGTTCGGCCTATGCAGCGATCGGTCATGGGAAAAGTTCGCAAAGCCCGTTGATTGTTAGGAACGCCCCGTTTATTGGTGGCAATGTATCTCTGATCAGCGAACAGACATCCTGTCTGAATATCATCGGTGAAGCAAAACTCCTGCAGGCCGTGCAGCGTGTCTACGCCGACGCTTTCTCGGCAAAGGTTCTGGCGCATTGCGCCAAGCATCAGCTCAATATTCAGGATCTTTCAATTGCTGTTTCCGTCCAGGAAATGGTGTATTCAGATCGTTGTGTATCGGGGATGATGTACAGCGTCGACCCGCAAACCGGCTATACCGATACGGTGACGATCGCCTCTACATATGGTCTTGGCGAAAGCATCAATGAAGGTGTCGTCAATCCCGACGAGTTCATGGTGTACAAACCGGCACTCGAAAAAGGCTATCGACCCATTGTCAAAAGAGAACGTGGCGACAAGAGTGTCAAGCGCGTTTATACGGACAGTACCGGTATCTCCAGTTCGGTGATCGATATCAGTGTGCCGGTTTCTGAGCGTGACCGGTTTTCACTGACAGACGACGAGGTGCTGACACTGGCGCTGTTGGCGCTGGAAATCGAACAGTATTGCTCGACGCTCGTGGGCAAGGCTTGTCCCATGGAGGTCGAATGGGTCAAGGACGATGCCACCGGCATGTTCTATATCGTCCAGGCTGCGCCTGAGACAATCAGCTTCAATGGCGGCCGTACGAACAAGTATGTCGAGCACAAGCTGGAAGAAAGAGGCTGGATTCTGACATCCGGCAAAGGCGTTGGCCAGGCAGTAGTGACTGGACGGGCCCGCGTCATTACCGATGTCAGGAAAATGAGCCAGTTGGAAGATGGCGAGATTCTGGTGACCGATTGCACTTCTCCCGATTGGGAGCCAGTGCTAGGCAGGGCAAAAGCCATTGTGACCGATCGTGGTGGGCGCTATTCCCATCCGGTATCGGTGGCGCATGAAATGGGCGTGCCTGCTGTTATAGGTTGCGGTGGTGCAACCACCAATATTGAGACTGGTCAGCTGATTACCGTAGTCTGTGGTGAGCTTGATATCGGTTGCGTGTTCGAAGGTGAGATCCCCTACACGGTTACCGAGTACAATATCGACGACCTTCCCCAGACCAGCACCGGCATGAAGCTGAATCTCGTCAATCCTGACAAGGCGCTGGCCTATGCGCGCTTGCCGGTAGATGGGGTTGGGCTTGTCGGTCTCGAAAGTATTATTGATAACTCCATCGGCATCCATCCACGTGCACTGCTGGAGTACGAAGGTCAGGCGCCGGAGGTTCAGTTCGAGATTGACGAAATCGTGGCCGGCTATGCCGACAGGCGTGAATACTACATCGAAAAACTGGCTGAAGGCGTGGGCATGATTGCCGCCGCTTTCTTTCCTCGCCCGGTCATGGTGCGCTTCAGCGATTTCCGCAGTAATGAGTATGCGGCGCTCTTTTCTGGTGAATCCTTCGAGGATCATGAAGAGAATCCAAAGCTGGGTTTGCGCGGCGCAGCGCGATATTTCTCCCGAAACTTTCAGGAATGCTTCCAGCTCGAATGCGAGGCATTGCGGCGTGTTCGCTATGAAATGGGCCTGACCAACCTCAATGCGGTCGTGCCTTTTGTGCGCACCCTGGAAGAGGGCGAAAAAGTGCTGTCGCTGATTGAGGCCAGTGGCCTGCGCCGCGGAGCAGGTGGCATGCAGATCTACATGATGTGCGAGACGCCAGCAAACGTTCTAATGGCCGATGAGTTTCTCGAATTGTTCGATGGTTTTTCCATTGGCACTGACGATCTGACTGAATTGACAGTCGGTGTGGACAAGGACTGCGGGCATTTCAGCGAGGTCGACGTGCGAAATCCGGCGGTGAAAAGAATGATTCTCCTGGCGATCGAGGCTTCGCATCGTCATGGCAAGCCGGTGGATATATGTGGTTCCAGCTCTTCCCACAACAAGGAAATCACAGCCTGGCTGGTGGAGCAGGGGATCGATAGCATCTCCTGTGACCCGCGGGATTTTCTGGCGGTTCACCAAGTGGTGGCGCAGACCGAACGCACGGTGTTCGACAGCGATACGCAGGAGATCGCGGACATACTCGAGCTCAAGCTACACGCCTGACGCGGCGTCTGCTCGGCCGGACTGGGCCTAGGTGGCTGGCAGCGCGGTCAGAAATATCGTGCAATCAAGGTTCCGGGTGCCGCTGGGCGTTCCAGGGGCAGCAGAATGAAATGTCCGCTGCCGGGGGCGACGTCGACCTGTTCGCCCGAGCGATTGGTCATGTAGTCTAGCTGGAGATCGTAATTGCCGTCAGGTGTGATGATTTCCAGTCTGTCGCCGACGGCAAATCGGTTTTTCACATCTACCTCCGCCAGGCCATTCTTCGCATCGTAACTGATGACCTCACCGACGAAGTTTTGCTGCCGACTCTTTGATGCGCCTTCCATGTAGTTCTGATATTCAGGCGTATGGTGGCGCTGATAGAAACCATCGGTATAACCCCGGTTGGCGAGGTTCTCGAGCGTCCCGAGTAGTTGTTCGTCGAAAGGCTTGCCAGCAACGGCATCGTCAATGGCCTTGCGATACGATTGGGCTGTGCGGGCGACGTAATAGTGAGACTTAGTGCGGCCTTCGATCTTCAGGCAGTCGATGCCGATTTGTACCAGCTGATGGACATGCTCGACAGCGCGAAGGTCTTTCGAGTTCATGATGTAGGTGCCGTGCTCGTCTTCCATGATCGGCATCAGTTCGCCGGGACGGTTTTTCTCCTCGATGAACCATGCCTTTTCTGCCAGAGGGTGATGCTGCTTCTCTTCTTCAGCGGGGCGGAAAACGCCAGCGGCGTCTTCGACCGCGGGTTTCGTGTTGTAGTCCCAGCGACAGGCATTGGTGCAGGTGCCCTGGTTGGGGTCACGGTGATTGAAGTAGCCTGAGAGCAGGCAACGCCCTGAATAAGCGATGCACAAGGCACCATGAACGAAGACTTCGAGTTCGGTATCGGGACACGCCTGCCGGATCTCAGCGATCTCATCCAATGACAGTTCCCGAGAAAGGATGATTCGCTCTATGCCGATCGACGCCCAGAATCTGACGGCGGCATAGTTGACGGTATTGGCCTGTACCGAAAGGTGGATCGGCATGTCCGGCCAGGTTTCCCTGACCATCATGATCAGTCCAGGGTCCGCCATGATCAATGCATCGGGTCGCAGCGCCACAACGGGTTCAAGGTCGTGGATGAAGGTCTTGACCTTGCTGTTGTGTGGCATGGTGTTGACCGTGAGGAAGAACTTCTTCCCCAGGTCGTGTGCTGTTGCAATGCCGGTTGCCAGCATGTCGCCATGGAATTCGTTGTTGCGAACACGCAGACTGTACCGGGGCTGACCGGCGTAAACTGCGTCAGCGCCGTAGGCGAACGCGAATTTGAGGCTTTTAAGGGTGCCTGCGGGGGCGAGCAATTCGGGCTTTTTCATTGCGGGAGATAATGCTGCATAAAGGACGCAGTTTATCTTACTATTGTTAGCCGAGTAATCTTCCTTTGATGGACAAAGGTTTGCTGGTTGTCACTCCTCAAGGTTCCAGCCTGTGTTGCAGGCGCACAGGAGTGACTGCGGACCTGGCTCTCCTGCTACTTCTCTCATACCGGGTTAGAGCCAGTATCGATTCAATAACGCAGCGATGGTCTGCATCAATCGGTTGTGATGAATGAAGCTGACGAGCTGGATATTGGCATTTGTGTTGCTCACTGTTGCGACGGTCATCGCGCTGACGCTGTCTGGTGTGCGGCCGCAGCCGGATATGAAGGTAGCCAGGTTGCAGGCAGTCGAGGCGCAGGTGAAAGCTGGCAAATACCTGGCCGATATTGCAGGCTGCAGGAACTGTCATTCTGACTTACAGCATCCTGATTCTGCCTTTGCTGGCGGGCGAGTCTTCGAAACCCGTTTTGGAACCTACTACTCCCCCAATATCACCCCGGATGAAAAAACGGGAATCGGGCTATGGAAAAAGGAGGAGTTCATGGTGGTGATGCAATATGGGGTTAGCCCCAAGGGAGCGCACTACTATCCCGTGTTTCCGTATACATCGCTCAGCAATATGCGGAATGAGGATCTGCTTGCAATCTACCAGTTCATCAAAGGCCTGCCGCCGGTTGAAAAAAAGAATCGCAAGAATGGTCGTGCCTTGTTCATCTGGCGCAATTCCGTCCAGTTATGGAAGCGTCTGGCATTTGAACGCAAGGTTATCCAGCCTGATCCATTGCGCTCTGCCGCGTGGAATAGAGGCCGATACCTGGCAGATGCCGTGATGCACTGTGGTGAGTGTCATACGCCCAGAAACTTCATGGGTATTATCGATACAAAACGTTATTTCTCCGGAGATGACAGCCACATGGTCATGAAAACACATATTCCAAATATCACTCAGAACAAGGTGTCTGGAATCGGCTACTGGAGTGAACAGCACTTGCTGCGATATTTCAAAACGGCGACCAAACCAGATGGCTCCGTCAGTCGCCGCGAGATTTCGGGCGTTGCCTATCATACAATGAACTACCTGACTGACAGTGATGCACGCGCACTGGTAACGTACCTGAAATCAGTTCCAGCATCGCGTTAGTGCTTATCTTCGCAACGTCCCTGACATAGCAAAAGAATGCCGCCGGCGAAAAACAGCACCAGGAGCGAAAGCATTCCCAGCCGGGCATCACCGCTAATGACACCTACTGTGCCGACCATCATCGGGCCGAATATGGCGGCAAACTTACCCAGCATATTGTAGAAACCAAAAAACTCGGCGGCTTTGTCGGCTGGGATCAGCCGTGCGTAATACGAGCGGCTGAGTGACTGAATACCGCCCTGGAAGAGTCCGATTCCGGCGGCCAGGGCGTAGAATTCCCAGCTTTCAGTCATGCGTGAAGCCCAGATCGTCATCACTGCATAGGCTGAAATGCCGAGCAGAATGGCTCGGCGCGCGCCAATGCGATGCCCCAGCCAACCAAAAAAGAGGGCGGCCGGGAAGGCAATGAACTGCGTGATCAGCACGGCTTTTATCAGCCCCTTACTATCGAAGCCAATGGCCTTGCCATAGTCCACCGCCATGCGAATAATGGTGTCGACACCATCGATATAGAGCCAGTAGGCGGCCAGGAAAAGCAGCACCGGCTTCAGTTGTCTCAGGTCGCGGAAGGTGTTGATTAACTGCTGATAGCCAGAAAAGGCCGCACCCGCTACGGTAACTTTGTCTCGGCGTCGTTTTTCCTGCACGAAAAACATCAACGGTAGCGTAAATAATGCCCACCACAATGCGGTGATCAGAAAGGAAACGCTGACGGCTTCATTGGTGCTGGCCAAGCCGGCGGATTCAGGATGTAACGTCAGCCAGATACAGCCGGCAAACATCAGCCCACTGCCCAGGTAGCCGAGTGCGAAGCCCAACGCGGAGATCTGGTCGAGTTGTGTCTCGCTGGCCACATCAAGCAGCAGCGCATCGTAAAATACGTTGGCGCTCATCCAGCTAATCGTGGAAACAAGGAACAGAGAAACCGCGAGTAGCCACTCGCCCTGTGGAATCCAGAAAAAAGCTGCCGTGGCCGCAGCGCCACCGCTAGCAAAGAACAGCAGCAGGCGTTTTTTGAAGCCGCCCTGATCCGCGACGGCACCGAGAAATGGCGCAGCGACAACAATAAACAGACTTGCCGAAGCATTGGCGGAGCCGAGGTAGAACGTGGTCTGCGCCGATGATATTCCCTGTGCCCAATATTCGCGGAAAAAGAGCGGGAAAAACGTCGTCAATACGACCACGGCGAAAACTGAATTGGCCCAGTCGTAGAGTGCCCAGGCGATGACAGGCCGGTGTAGATGCATGGTGGAGGGGCGCGTCGGAGAACGCCGACTACGATAGCGAACTCCGGGGTGTTACCGCAAGGCTTAGAAGCTGAGTTGTCAGAGGCTGCGTGTGCCTGCGATGATATCGAGGTTATGCAAGCGTGTGAGTGTTTGCAGGCCGCCGTCGATGACCAGTTGTGGGTCCGGATGCTGTAGTTCCCGGGCAATCGTTTCGAGGATTTGTTGCCCGTTCTGGCTTTCATTATCCTGAAGCAACTGAAACAGACGTGCGGTGACCGGATTAGCCTCAATAAACCCGACTTCATCGTTGTGGTTGCGATAGACGATGATGTGGTTGAGTTGCGGTGACGGTTCAGACGGTTGGAATTCAATACCGATGTGCTGCACCGGCCACTGGTAGCTCAAGAGCCAGGCGCAGGGAGAGAGAGCCGGCATCTCCGCCAAC
>CAZQXF010000081.1:0-9368 GCA_964596975.1 uncultured Thiotrichales bacterium
AAACAGTCGTTTTACGATCGATTGTCTGCCGGACGAGGTATACCCTACGATAGAGCACACGGCAAGTAGCGCCGCCGTCGTACTCCCAGCTGATGTGCTTCGGGAGCTGCTGGAAAAAACGTCGTTCGCGATGGCGAATCAGGACGTCCGCTATTACCTCAACGGATTGATGCTGGAAGTATTTCCACGGGGAATACGGGCAGTGGCAACCGACGGTCATCGTTTGGCACTGTGCCAGGTCGAGGTGGATATCGGTGAGGTGGGGCAGGCTGAGCAGGTCATCGTGCCACGCAAGGGTGTCATCGAATTGCAACGTTTGCTGGCTGAAGAAAGTGGTGATGTTTCGCTCTTGCTCGGGGCGAAACATGTACGCGTCGTTACCGCCAAAGGGGAGTTCGTTTCCAAGTTGATCGATGGGAAGTTTCCGGACTACCAGCGGGTTATCCCTGAAGATGCGGACAATCGCCTGACGATATCCCGCAAGCTGTTTCGCGAGTCACTACAACGAGCGGCCATCCTGTCGAATGAAAAATACCGCGGTATCCGCCTTGTGATGACGCCCAATCTGTTAACGCTGGAGGCGCATAACTCGGAGCAGGAAGAAGCGGAGGAGACGCTTTCGGTTGATTACCAGGGCGCCGAGCTCTCCATAGGGTTCAACGTCCAGTATTTGCTGGATGTGACAAATGTGATGAAGGGTGATGAGATCAATATTGCGCTCAAGGATTCGAATTCAAGCGTCCTGCTGACCGATCCTGAAGATGCGTCAGCGCAGTATGTGATTATGCCGATGCGGCTCTAAAAGGGATGTGTCCCAGCGGGTTATGATGGCTGGTCGGTGGGTCCATTCTGGTTTTCTGGCGGACGTTTCGGCGCAGCAACCTCAGCCGTGTCTTTTTCAATCCGGGTTCTTAGGGCTCCCGCCGTCCAGTCGTTTTGACACGAGCAAGTTGCTGCAGGCTTCATTTTGCTTGAGACGACAGGCTTCCCGTAACGCAGTAAGTTCCAATTGATACTTCAGCGTCTCAGAGTAACGCAGCTACGCAATCTCGAAGCTGTCGATGTGAATCTGTCGCCCGGCCTAAACGTTCTGTATGGCCTCAATGGTGCTGGCAAAACCAGTTTGCTTGAATCCATTCATTTCCTTTCTCAGGCGCGCTCGTTCAAAGCGCGAAATCCGCGCCATCTCATTAATCACGAAGCAGAAGCATTTGTTGTCAATGGAGACATCCTCGACTCGGAGAGGGTGTTACACGTTGGCATATCGCGCAGCAAAGAAGGAACTGAAGCGCGCATCAACGGAAACAAGGTTGTCAGGCCGAGTCAACTCGCAGAGTCTCTGCCAGTTCTTGTTATTCATCCAGGTAGCTTTTCCTTGCTGGTGGGCGCTCGCGCTGAGAAGCGCGCTTTTCTCGATTGGGGTGCGTTCTATGGAGAACGTCGGTTTCGCGAACAATGGTCTACGTTTCAGAAGGCGCTAAAACAGCGCAATGCAGCGATAAAAAGTCGGATGCATCGACGGGTCATCAGTTGTTGGGATGAACCGCTGGCAACGGCGGCTGAGGCGGTTTCGCGCTACCGGCAGCATTTTCTGGATAGAGTGATCGCTGAGGTTCCAGCGCTAACGGCAACGTTTTCCACCGAGACATCGTTGGCTGTTAGCTATGCCCGCGGATGGCCGACGGACAAACTGCTACTCGATCATCTGGCCGATACCCTCGATGCGGACATGGATAGGGGGTATACGTCAGCGGGTCCTCAGCGTGGGAGCTTTGAGGTACGGTTAAACGGGCACCCAATTGGTGATGTTGGGTCTCGCGGACAGATTAAGGTTGCAACAATCGTGTTTAAGCTTGCTCAGCTCAAAGTCTTCCAAGAGGAGGCGCTAGGGGAATGCGTCCTGCTCCTAGACGATCTTGATTCGGAACTTGATAGTCAAAACCTTGCTAGGTTTCTGGACGTCGTCGCAGCTTTAGGGGTTCAGACGGTTTTGAGCACGTTAAGCCCCGACCGTGTCAGGAAATCTGCTGGCGATGACCTGCGGCTGTTCCACGTGGAACATGGTCGTGTCAAACAGGTGTTATAATTCCCGCCACGTTTCACGTGGAACATTTTCCGGGAAGATATGCATGACTGATCAACAGCCGACTTACGATTCAACGAACATCAAGGTACTGAAAGGGCTGGAAGCCGTAAGGAAGCGGCCGGGGATGTATATCGGTGATACCGACGACGGAACCGGACTACACCATATGGTGTTCGAAGTCGTTGACAATGCAATCGATGAGGCATTGGCGGGCTACTGTAGCGAGATCCAGGTCAGAATACACAACGACAACTCGATCAGTGTAGCCGACGATGGTCGTGGGATACCTGTTGATATTCACGAAGAAGAGGGCGTCTCAGCAGCCCAGGTCATTATGACCGTGCTCCATGCGGGTGGTAAGTTCGACGATAATTCTTACAAGGTTTCGGGAGGTTTGCACGGTGTTGGCGTCTCCGTTGTGAACGCCTTGTCCGAATACCTCAAGCTGACGATCTACCGCGACCACAAAAAGCATTTTCAGAGTTATACAAACGGCGAGCCGGACGAACCGATGAAGGTCATCGGTGAAACGGATAAGACTGGCACCAAGGTGCATTTCAAGCCCAATGCCGAGATCTTCGCGATCACAGAGTATAACTACGATATTCTCGCTAATCGGCTAAGAGAGCTCTCCTTCCTCAATTCCGGGGTACGGATCGTGCTGACCGACGACCGTAGCGGAAAGACCGAAGCCTTTGAGTATGAAGGGGGAATTTCGGCCTTTGTCAGCCACCTGAACCGCAAGAAGACGCCCCTACATCCGCATGTGATATCCATTAGCTCCGAAAAGGACGGCGTCACCGTCGAGGCGGCGCTCCAATGGAATGACTCGTATCAGGAGAATATCTACTGTTTCACCAATAATATTCCCCAGCGAGATGGCGGTACTCATTTGGCCGGGTTCCGGGCGGGTTTGACGCGCACGATCAACCAGTATCTGGAAAAAGAAGGCATTCTAAAGAAAAGCAAGGTTCATACGACTGGCGATGACATGCGAGAAGGCTTGACGGCCATTGTCTCTGTCAAAGTGCCTGATCCCAAGTTCTCCTCCCAAACCAAGGAAAAACTGGTCTCGTCTGAAGTCAAAGGCATTGTCGAATCCGGCCTTGCCGAGAAGCTTGCCGATTTCCTCGTCGAGCACCCAGCCGACGCGAAGGCAATCACTGCCAAAATTGTCGAGGCGGCGCGGGCACGCGAGGCAGCGCGGAAAGCCCGAGAGATGACCCGGCGCAAGGGCGCTCTCGATATCGCTGGTTTGCCCGGAAAGCTGGCCGACTGTCAGGAGAAAGATCCGGCCAAGTCGGAAATCTACCTGGTGGAGGGTGATTCGGCGGGCGGTTCAGCCAAGCAGGGGCGGGATCGGCGCACCCAGGCGATATTGCCGCTGAAGGGAAAAATCCTGAATGTAGAAAAGGCACGATTCGATAAGATGCTCTCTTCTGCCGAGGTAGGGACGCTGATTACGGCGCTCGGCTGTGGCATTGGCAAGGAAGACTACGATCCCGATAAACTGCGCTATCACCGCATCATCATCATGACGGATGCGGATGTTGATGGATCGCACATCCGTACGCTCCTGCTCACGTTCTTTTATCGTCAGATGCCGGAACTCATCGATCGTGGTCATATCTACATTGCGCAGCCGCCGCTCTACAAACTCAAGAAAGGCAAGCAGGAGCAGTACGTCAAGGATGATGCGGAGCTGAATAGTCGTCTGCTTGCCATCGCACTCGATGGTGCGAAGCTGCATATCAATCCTGAATCGCCACCGATCAGTGACGAAGCGCTGGAAGATCTGGCACGTCGCTATCTGATGGTGGTGTCGACAAATGCCCGGTTGGCCAAACGTTTTCCTGCAGAAGTGCTGCACCAGATGATTTTCGTTGCTGCACCGAAAAGCGAAGATCTCGATAATGAGCAGATCCTTACCGACTGGTTCAAGCGTGCGACGGCTGAGATCGAAACCGGTGACTCCGGATCACCGGTGAGCTATCAAGTGACTGCACGTACGAATGATGAGGGCGAAGCCGAAATTCTGCTAGAGCGCTTTGAGCATGGTACCAGTCATACCTATCTGTTCGACAGTTCGCTGCTCAAGAGCAATGAGTTCAAGTACTTGATCGATCTGTCTCAGCGCCTCGACGGCCTGATGGAACCAGGCGCCTTTGTGCAGCGGGGCGAGCGTAAGCAAGAGGTCAAGCGATTCGATGAGGTGATGGATTGGCTTAGCAAGGAATCCCGTAAGGGCTTGGGGATTCAACGCTACAAGGGTCTCGGTGAAATGAATCCTGATCAGCTATGGGAAACCACGATGAACCCGGAAACCCGTCGCTTGCTTCAGGTGCGCATCGAAGACGCGATTGTCGCTGATGAAGTATTCACTACGCTAATGGGCGATCAGGTCGAACCGCGACGGGATTTCATCGAAGTCAATGCGCTCTCGGTTTCAAATCTCGATGTCTGACGCCCTCCGGCCAGGAAATCTCGTCCTGATCCAGTCGAAATGGCACTTTTATAACTAAAATTATATGAAATACAAAGACTTACGGGGTTTTCTGGCAATTCTCGAAGCGCGTGGCCTATTGTGCAGAATCGCAGAAGAAGTCGACCCTGATCTGGAGATAACCGAGATTGCGTCACGAACGCTAAAACAGGGTGGTCCGGCGCTGCTATTCGAAAATCCCCGTGGTTCCGCTTACCCATTGTTGGCCAATCTATTTGGTACTGTCGAACGCGTGGCGCTGGGCATGGGTGCCGATGATCAGGGGAAGCTCCGTGAAATCGGTAAGCTGCTCGCGTTTCTCAAGGAACCGGAGCCACCGAAGGGATTGAAGTCTGCATGGGAAACGTTGCCGGTGTTCCGCAAGGTGCTGGATATGGCGCCGAAAAAAGTGAATTCGGCACCCTGTCAGGCCCTGGAAATCAGTGCTGATGACGTCGACCTCGGCACCTTGCCGATTCAGACTTGTTGGCCCGAGGATGCTGGGCCGCTGATTACCTGGGGCCTGGTAATAACTCGCGGCCCGGAAAAGCAGCGGCAAAATCTGGGCATCTACCGCCAGCAGGTGATTGGTCGAAATCGCGTTATCATGCGCTGGCTCGCACATCGTGGCGGCGCCCTCGATTATCGCGATTGGCAGCGTACACACCCAGGAGAGCCGTTTCCGCTGGCGGTTGCTTTGGGCGCCGATCCGGCGACGATTCTCGCGGCGGTAACGCCGATACCCGATACATTGTCCGAATATGCTTTTGCCGGTCTGCTACGTGGCTCGCGTACCGAGGTGACCAAGTGTCGTCTCAGTGATCTACAGACCCCCGCCAGTGCTGAATTTGTACTAGAGGGCTACATCTATCCTGATGATATGGCAGACGAAGGTCCCTTTGGCGATCACACTGGCTACTACAACGAGGTGGAGCGTTTCCCGGTTTTCACGGTCGAAAAGATCACCCACCGCAAGGGCCCGATCTACCACTCAACCTATACCGGGCGACCACCCGATGAGCCCGCCATACTCGGCGTTGCGCTGAATGAGGTGTTCGTCCCGATTCTGCAAAAACAGTTTCCAGAGATCGTCGATTTCTACCTCCCGCCTGAGGGCTGTTCGTATCGCCTTGCGATTGTCAGCATCAAGAAGCAATATCCCGGTCATGCGAAGCGGATCATGTTTGGGGTTTGGTCGTTTTTGCGCCAGTTCATGTATACCAAGTTTGTGATTGTGGTTGATGACGATGTCGATACGCGCAGCTGGGACGATGTGATTTGGGCGATTACCACCCGCATGGATCCGACACGAGATACGACGATGATCGAGAATACCCCGATCGACTATCTCGACTTTGCATCACCGGTCTCTGGATTGGGTTCAAAAATGGGCCTTGATGCGACGACGAAATGGCAGGGAGAAACCGACAGGGAATGGGGGCGTCCAATCGCCATGGATCAGCAAGTCATCGACAAGGTCGACGCCATCTGGGACAAACTGGGTATCAGCAGCCGACAGGACAAACATGACTGACAAGCATAAGATCACCATTCATGGCACGGGTGACAGTTTCGAGGCCGAACCGGGCGAAGCAGTGCTGGATGCCGCATTGCATCAAGGTATATTGCTGCCTCACGGCTGCCGCGGCGGGTTCTGTGGATCTTGCCTGGGTGAGGTGCTGGAAGGGAAGGTGACGTACCCTGAAGGGCTTCCTGATGCCCTTGGTGAAGCGGATGCGGCCGAGGGAAAAGCCTTGTTTTGCAAAGCGGTTGCGACAACCGACCTGGAAATCAAGGTCCCTGAATATCGCAAGGAGTCCCATGAGGTCAAGAACCTGCCGGTGCGGATCGAAACGCTACGCAAGCTGAACCACGACGTCATGCTGATGGAGCTGAAGATTCCCGAGCATGAACAGTTCGACTATCTGGCGGGTCAGTATCTGGATATTCTGTTGAAAGATGGCCGCCGCCGTTCCTTTTCGATGGCCAATCAGCCAGGCAAGGGCAAGCTCATCCAGCTGCATATTCGTCATGTGCCCGGCGGCTACTTCACCGGGCAGGTATTCGACAGCCTGAAGGTCAAGGACATTCTGCGGATAGAAGGGCCGCTTGGGAGTTTCTACTTTCGTGATGACAGCCCCCGTGCTGCGGTCATGGTGGCTGGTGGGACGGGTTTTGCGCCAATCAAGGCGATCATCGAACAGCTCATCGACAGCGGCTCGACACGGCCGATCCATCTGTTCTGGGGCGTCAGAGCAAAAGCCGACCTCTATATGCTGTCTCTGGTCGAGTCATGGACGGCAAAGCACGCCAATATCAGTTTTGTACCGGTATTGTCCGAACCCGCACAGGAGGATCAGTGGGAAGGTGAAACCGGCTTCGTCCACGAAGTGGTGGCCAGACAGTTCCCGGGCATCTCTGCCTACGATGTCTATCTTTGTGGGCCGCCGCCGATGATCGAAGCGGCGAAAGCGCAGTTTGCTGCACAGGGGCTTCCCGATGCACAGCTTTTCTACGACAGCTTCGATTTCAGCCCGGACGACTAGCCCAGTTTTCTCACCGGGCTGCATCAGGCTGATTCTCCTTCTGCACCAGAAGCCTGAAGCCTTCTTCATAGGCGTGTTTGGCGGCGTCGGTTTCGTTCAGTTGATCGTGCAGTTCAGCCAGCGCCTGGTAGCCGCGGGCGCTGGGGCGGATGGAAAGGCTCTGTTGCAGCAAGCTGCGGGCCTTGCCCCAGAGTGCATTGTTCATGCATAGCCGTGCAGTCGTGACCAGCAGTTCGGGGCTCTCGGGATGGGATGCCAACCAGGTCTCGGCCTGCTTCAGCGCTACAATAGGATCATCGAATTCGATATCGCCATACAAAGCGGCGAGCTGATCATCCCACGCCTCGTTGAGACGTTTCTCGATGATCTTCCTGGCTTTGCCGAACTCCTTCATCTGGATCAATGCGCGTGCGTAGATGAACGTGAGTGAGGGATCCTTGCGGGCATCCTTCGGCAGGTGCTTCCACAGCATGCGCAGTTTGTCATAGTCGCCTTCGTTCCCCGCTTGCGTCAGGAGTGCGTTGGCAGTAGCAAGTTCCAGCGATTTGATCTCGTCGGGTAACAACTTCCCGCCTTTGCGCAGTTGCGGCAGTAGTTTGTACAGGCTGTCGAAATCCTTCATGCGAAAGTGCAGGCGGGCAAGCAGCTTGTGGACGAACGGGTGTTTTGGCGACAGTGCCTGCAGGCGGGTCAGCGTCGCCAGCGCTTCTTCATATTGTTTCTGATGTGTCTGTAGCTCCGCCTGGGCGAGGCCGACCGCGAACTCAGCGCCATCACCGGTTTCGATGGCGTGGCGCAAGTGTTCATCGCGCCGTTGTGGAGATTTTTGCCGTTGGGCCGCATGGGCGGCGACAAGGTAGTTGATCACTGGGGACTCGCTGTGCGTTGCTGCAGCAGTGACGAGTTTCTCCGCTTTCTTCCAGTTGCCTTCGGCCATCTGCAACAGCCCGTCGGCAAGATCTTTGCGTGCCTTGCGAATCTGCTTGCGGTGAGTAAAGCGTTTCAGGCCTGAGGGTGTGTTGACAAGACCAAGAAACACTTTGCCGAGCAGATAGAGCAACAGCAGTAGCAGTGCCAGTATGATGATGAAATCGAATAGCGGCATTTCTACGCTGGTGCTGCCATACCCCAGCAATACATATCCGGGTTTGTTGAGTGCAAGATAGGCAATGCCGCTTCCTGCAAACAGTACGGCAAAAAGAATCAGCAGGAATCTCATGAATCCGAACCGGGTTGGCCAGCGGCGGGTATTCTGGTGGCGAGCAATGTACTGATCATGTCGAGCGTGGGTTGCAGGCTCGGTAGTGGCACGAAGGGATCGATACTGGCGAGTTTTTCCACCTCCTCTGCGAGTGCTTGGCCTTGTTCACCAAGGGCATTGCTTTTGAGCCATAGTTTGATGCCGTTGAGTTCATGTTCATAGAAACGCCGGTTTTTCTGGATCAGTGCCAACCGCAGGGCCTCTATCCGCATTTTCAACAGTTCGAGTTGATGTGCGGCGACGCGCTCGCCTTCGAGCGGATTGAGTGTCGCATTGTGGTGAACGATCTTTATCCGGCCCCCAAGCAATGATCGCAGGCTGTTCAATGGCGAGTCGCTGTTGACCGTGGTCGCCTGCGCCGCATCGGGCCGCAGCTGATCCTCGGCTGTAGGGGCTGGATCGCGTGGATAGGGTTTGATGCTGGCCACGAGCGTTTCGAGTTTGCCAATCTGTTGTAGCGGGTCTTGATCGGTCGGCGCCGCAAGTCGCTGCAAATCATGCTGAAGGCGTTGGCGCAGCGGTTCCAGTGTGGGGTCAGCGAGTTCCGCGAGTCGGCCAAGCGCCGCGAGCAGTGCAGTTTCCCCAGTGTGGACATCCTGCATCAGCTGCATTCGATCTTCGGCAACCTGAACGAGGTACTTGATCTCCGACAACTTCCATTCTCGGGTGCTCCAAAATGCCTGACCGCGAACCGTGGCCAGATTCTGCTCGATACCATGAAAGCGCTGTTGATCGAGTTCTCCGGCTTCCTGCAACAGATGCGCCTGCTGTTGCACAGCTTGCAGGGTTTTTTCCAGGCGTTCGGACTGTGTGCTGAGCCGGGCATTGGTCTCTTGTTGATAGGCTGCGAAGCTGTCTGGCAGCGGCAGCAGAGGGGCGACTGTGTGCTTGTAGAGGTAGTAGTCAGCCCCAATACCGCCGACTGCTGTCAGCAAGGCGATCCATGCGATCATCACGGCGCTGCGTGGCTTGACCGTCGCGGTATTTGCTTCG
>CAZQXF010000082.1:0-9309 GCA_964596975.1 uncultured Thiotrichales bacterium
CCTCCAGCGCTTCCGCTTCGGGCATTACGGCAACGGTGGCGGCAGAGGTATGCACCCGGCCTTGCGATTCGGTTTCGGGTACGCGCTGAACGCGATGGGCGCCGGATTCGAATTTCAGCCGTGAATAGGCACCCTGGCCGATGATGCGGCTGATGATCTCCTTGTAGCCGCCGTGTTCACCGGGGCTTTCGTTGAGTACCTCGATCTGCCAGCCACGGCGCTCGGCGTAGCGTGAATACATCTTGAACAGATCGCCAGCGAAGATCGCGGCTTCATCGCCGCCAGTGCCGGCGCGAATTTCCAGAAACACATTGCTGTCGTCTTTCGGGTCTTTGGGGAGCAGGTGTTTTTGCAAGGCCTTTTCGAGTGTCTCGATTTTCGGCAGTAGCGCCTTGCGCTCTTCGCTGGCCATTTCCTTGATGTCGGGATCGCTGTCCTTGAGCATCTCGTCGGTATTGGCCAGTTCTTCGGTCGCTTCCAGGTATTCCTTGAATGATTGCACCACCGGTTCGAGCTGGCCGTATTCCTGCGACAGCGCACGAAACCGATCCTGGTCGTTGATGGTGTCTGCTTCGCCGAGCAGGGCGGTAACTTCCTCGAAACGTTCGTGGAGGTTTTCCAGTTTTTGTCTGACGGAATCTTTCATGGGCGAATTCGGTTGCTGCGCGGGAAATGGATTGGCATCAGCTGCGCTGCTTTAGCTGGAAGATTTCCAGCGCGGCTTCCAGCAGCTCGGCACGGCCTTCGCGTGCGGCCAGGTTGAGTGAGCTGGTCGGGGCGTGCAGCAGCTTGTTGGTTAGCGTATGGGTGAGGAAGTCGATGACCTCGTCGGGATCGCGGCCCTGTTGCAGCATGCGCCGGGCCTGGCTGGCAACCGCTTCCCCGACGATTTTGGCGTCGCTGCGAAAACGGCGAATGGTTTCGACGGCATCCTGACTGTTGAGCCAACCGCGAAACGTATCCACCTGGGCATCGACCAGCTCCTCGGCCTTTTCTGCTGCCTGACGGCGTGATTTCATGTTTTCTTCGATAACATCGTGAAGGTCATCGACGGTGTAGAGGTAGATATCCGCCAGTTCACCGACTTCGGGTTCGATATCCCTTGGCACCGCGATGTCGACCATGAAAATCGGACGTCGCTTGCGGCGCTTCAGCGCACTTTCAACCGTCCCCTTGCCAAGAATCGGCAACGGGCTGGCGGTGGATGAGACGACCACATCGGCGTCGGCCAGGCGTTCCGGCAGGTCGGGCAGGGCGATGGCTTCGCCGTCGAATTCATCGGCGAGCTTCGCCGCCCGCTCGATGGTGCGGTTGGCGATAATCAGCTTGCCAATGCCCTGGGAATCGAGATGGCGGGCGGCCAGCTCGATGGTTTCACCCGCGCCAATCAGCAGTGCGGTATGTTTTTTCAAATCGCCATAGATTTTCTTCGCCAGGCCGACTGCAGCGAAGGCAACGGAAACCGGACTGGAGCCAATTGCTGTTTCGGTACGAATCTGCTTGGCGGTCGTGAACGCATGCTGGAAGAGACGGTCGAGGTGGCGGCCGAGGCCGTTATGTTCCTTGGCAGCTTGCCAGGTGGTCTTGAGCTGGCCGAGAATCTGCGGTTCCCCGAGTACCAGTGAATCCAGGCCGCAGGCTACCCGCAGCATGTGGCGCACTGCGTCATCATCGTGGTGGATGAAGAGGTATTCGCTCAAGTGATCGGGGTGGAAGTCGTGTCGCTGTGCGATCCAGTCCACCAGCGTCTGGGCGGCGTTGTCGCTGTTGTGCCAGCAGGTCACCTCGGTGCGATTGCAGGTGGAAAGCACCGAGGCTTCTTCAATACCTGGCAAGGTGGTGAGTTCTTGCAGTGTCGCGGGTAGATGCTCGCTGGCAAATACGATCCGCTCGCGTATCTCGACAGGTGCCGTCTTGTGATTGATACCGATGGTGAGCAGAGGCATATGCGGGTTGGGGAGCCAAAGAGGCTGGATTTTCGATGATGGCGAGTGACTTTACAAGATCAGCAGCAGTTGGTCGTCATCTTGCTGGCGATCTGAGCCGTGTTCGGGGTGATGGATCACCGGCCTCGGGAGTGTGAGCCGTTGTCGCTGACACCATGGTGACTTCTGCTAAGATACGCCGAACTTTCTGATGAAGCCAAGGGAACATGACCAGGAAAACTTTATTAGCTATGACGGTTGCGCTGGTACTCGGTGCAAGTGGTTGCGCAGTCACCAAATCTTCGAGCAGGGTCCAGGTTCCCGTTGATGCAACGCCGATCAGTCCGGAAATCGAGAAACGGGCTGAGCTGGTGTATCAGATTCTGGCCGGTGAGATTACCGGCAAGCTGGGCGATCTGGAGCAGGCGAAGCAGCACTATCTGGAAGCAGCGAAGCTCAGTGACGATCCGCAGATTTCGGAACGAACGGCAAAAATCGCGCTCTATTCGCAAGACTACGATCTGGCGCTGAAGGCTGTCGAGCGCTGGATAGCGCTGCAGCCCGACAATGTCGATGCGTTGCGCATGGCGGGCGTGCTCTACGTACAAAAGGGTGACCCGGAAAAAGCAGCGGAATATCTTGCGAAAGTGATTGATGCCGCCGGTAAGGATGCTTATGAGACCTCTTTTGCTCACCTCAACCTGCTATTTGGTGGCGATACGGTCTCTGCAGATGAGCTGAAAACGATGGATCTGCTACGGCAGCGATATCCTGATGTGATTTTTGCACAACAGACCTACGCAGAAATGGCCTATCGCGCCCATGACTACGAGGCTGCATTGCAAGGCGCCGAGGCGGCGCTGAAGCTCGATCCGGGCGATCGCAAGGCGCAGATCGTCCGCTATCGCAGCATGTTGGCGCTGGGTGATGTCGATACTGCGCTGGCGGGTATGAAGCGGTTGGTGGATGCCGATCCTGATGATGTCGAGCTGCGCCACAACTATGCGCGCATGCTGGTCCAGGCCAAATACTATGAAAAGGCGCTGGCTGAATACGAACGCATGATTGCAACCCGGCCCGACGATATGGATCTGGTCTACAGCGCTGCATTGCTGGAGATCGAGCTGGGTCGCAAGGACAAGGCGCGCAAGCGTCTGCTGCGTTTGAGTGAATCGCCCAATCATCGCAACGAGGCGTTCTACTATCTGGGTGTGCTCGAAGAAGAGCAGGGGAATACGAAAGAGGCTATCGAATGGCTTTCGCGCATTCATGAAGGCGACTACTACTTCGAAGCGCATTCCCGTATCGCCACGATGATGGCGAAAAATGGACAGATCGAGGACGCACGGAACTATCTGCACAAGCTGCAGCAACAGGCTGCCAGCGAGGAGAAGAAACTTCAGCTCTACTTGCTGGAAGGCGAGCTGATCAACGATATCGAAGGGCCGCAGCAGGCCTACGATTTCTATTCCGAGTTGTTGAAGACATACCCTGACCAAAGCGATTTGCTGTATGCGCGAGCGATGGTGGCCGAGAATATCGACCGCATCGATTGGCTGGAACGTGATCTGAAAAAAGTGTTAGAGAAGGAGCCGAAAAACGCGACTGTACTGAACGCGCTTGGCTATACGCTGGCGGATCGTACCGACCGTTATCAGGAAGCTTACGACTACATCGAACAGGCGTTGAAACTGCGTCCTGACGATCCGGCGATTATCGACAGCATGGGCTGGGTGAAATACCGCATGGGTGATCTCGAAGCGGCAGAACGCTATCTGGAAAAGGCCTACCGCATCACTCCCGACGCAGAGATTGCCGCCCATCTGGTAGAAATCTACTGGAAACGCGGCAAGCGCAACGATGCGAAAAAGCTGCTGGACAGTGCGTTACAAGCCAGCCCCGATGACAAGAAGCTGCTACAGCTCAAGGAGTCGATGCGCCAGTGATGTCTGTCCGCCTGCTTATGGCCGTTGCGGTTGTAGCCATCGTGCTGCTGTTCTCTGGTTGCGCATCGGTACCCACGCCCCGGCCTGCCGATGGCGTCTGGCCGACCGAGCTGGCCGTCGAGCGCACTGAAGTGCTGGCGCCGATCTCGACATGGAAACTGCAGGGGCGTCTCGGGGTTCAGCTGGAAAACGACGGTTTCAGCGCGGCGCTGACCTGGCTTCAGGACAACGATCACTTCGATATTCGTCTGTTCGATCCAGTTGGCCGGCGTGTGGCCTGGCTGCGTGGCAGCGACAAGGCGGTGGATCTGCAGACAGCGCAGGGTCAGTCATTTTCTGGCGATAATCCGGAAAAGCTGCTGCAGAAATATCTTGGCTGGTCCATTCCGGTCAAGAGTCTGTCGTGGTGGGTGAAGGGGCTGCCTGATCCTACGACCGTCGCCTGGCGTCAGGAATACGACGATGCTGGTCGCCTGGTGGCGCTGGAGCAGGGTGGTTGGTCGATGCGCATCACGCGTTATCAGAGTGACGAGAAGCTGGCCTTGCCGAAGCTGGCACGAATGGAGCAGGGCAAGGTCAAACTCAAATTGCTGATCAAGTCGTGGGAGTGAGTACCCTCCTGCCAGCCAGCCTCGAGACTTGGGCAGCGCCGGCGAAACTCAACCTTTTTCTGCACATCACCGGCCGTCGGGACGATGGTTATCATGAGTTGCAGACAATCTTTCAATTGCTCGATGTTGGCGATGTACTGGCATTCGACGTGACAGACGCGCCGGATATCGAGCGCCTGACCGCAGTGCCGGGCGTGGCAGCGGAGGATGACCTGGTCGTCAAGGCTGCGCGTCTGCTGCAAAAGAAGACCAGTTGCCGGCGTGGCGTGAAGATTCACATCGACAAGCAACTGCCAATGGGTGGTGGCTTGGGTGGTGGTAGCTCCGATGCGGCGACCACGCTGGTTGCGCTGAATCGGCTTTGGGGCTGCGGCCTTGCTGTGGATGAACTGGCAGTGCTGGGGAAATCACTCGGCGCCGATGTGCCGGTATTCGTTCGTGGCGAGACCGCCTGGGCAGAAGGTATCGGCGAAAAACTCACTGCGATCGAGCTGGCGCCACAATGGTTTGTGGTACTCCGCCCGGCCGTTGAAATCGCGACAGCGGCGCTTTTTGCATCACCGGAATTGACACGAGACTGCCCCCGCATCAAAATACGCGACTTTCTCGCCTCGGGCGGGGAAAATGTTTTTGAACCGCTGGTGCGCAAGCAGTACCCGGAAGTCGACAAAGCCATGAAATGGCTGGATAAATTCTCGCCTTCCCGCCTCACCGGAACTGGCAGCTGTATTTTCGCAGCCGTTGCGGACAAGGCAGAGGCTGCTAGAATACTCGCGCAATTGCCGGCAGGGTTGACCGGATTTGCAGCACAGGGCGTTAATCGCTCGCCATTGTTGCAAATGGATTGACCAGCTGACATCGTCAGCAAATAAATATTGGGCCGTCGCCAAGCGGTAAGGCACCGGGTTTTGATCCCGGCATGCGCAGGTTCGAATCCTGCCGGCCCAGCCACTATTCGAAAACAGCAGACGTGGGAGATTTTTCCAGTCTGTTGTAAACCACACCGTTATCGGTGGGTGCGCATACATCGCGCCTGGCGCATCTGAGAGATATCCCAAAGCGGAAGAAGCAAAGTGTCCGATATATCAGGAATGATGGTGTTCGCCGGTAATGCGAACACCAAGCTGGCGCACGCGATCGTCGACATACTGGGGCTGCCACTCGGCCAAGCCAACGTAGGGCGCTTCAGCGACGGTGAAATCCAGGTCGAAATTCTCGAAAACGTTCGTGGACACGATGTGTTCATCGTCCAGTCCACGTGCCATCCCACCAACGACAATCTGATGGAGCTGCTGATCATGGTCGACGCATTGCGTCGTTCATCGGCAGGCCGCATCACCGCAGTGGTTCCTTATTTTGGCTATGCACGCCAGGATCGCCGGGTACGTTCGGCGCGCGTGCCGATCACGGCCAAGGTGGTTGCAAACTTGCTGACCGTGGTGGGGGTGGATCGTGTTTTGACGATCGATTTGCACGCCGATCAGGTACAGGGCTTCTTCGATCTGCCAGTGGACAACATCTACGGGTCGAAGGTGTTGCTCGAAGATATTGTGCAACGCAACCCGAGTAGCGAGAAATTGACAGTGGTATCCCCTGACGTCGGTGGGGTGGTACGGGCGCGCGCTTTTGCCACGCGCATTGGCAACAAGCTGGCGATTATCGACAAGCGGCGTCCGCGGCCGGGTATTTCCAAGGTGATGCACATTATTGGTGACGTCAAAGGTCGTGACTGTGTCGTCGTTGATGATCTGGTAGATACCGCAGGCACGCTCTGCGAAGCGGCTATGGCGCTGAAGGACAATGGTGCTGACCGGGTCTCGGCTTATATCACGCATCCGGTATTGTCCGGCCCAGCTATCGACAATATCAGTAACTCGGTGCTGGATGAGTTGGTGGTGACTGATACGATTCCGCTGTCGCCAGAAGCCGAGCAGTCGGACAAGATTCGTGTGTTGAGTACTGCTGATATGCTTGCCGACACGATGCGCCGTATCAACCGGGAAGAGTCTGTCTCAGAGCTATTCGAGGAGTAGTAGCGTTTGCCCGCGTGAAGCGCGGTGTCCCTCGCGCGGCACACGGAAGTGCCGCCAGATTCAACAACGACTAAGTTGTTGAATCTGTAAGGAAAGGAAAAATCGCACTTTTTCCTTTCCGTGTGTCGCAAAGCCCCGGGTGGGCTTTTGCGACACCCTACTTCTTCAGAGGGCAGAGAAATATTGGGAGCCTGTCGCTGGACAGGCTCTGCTGGTTTTGGGGTGAACCCAAACACAAGCCCGTTCTGGTCGCAAGGACGGGCGTTCGATCCGCAATTTGCAGGTCGATTTCATTCAACGAGTAACATTGGAAATATCATGAGCAACGATTATGTATTGGAAGCAGAGCTTCGGACTGAGCAGGGAAAAGGTGCGAGCCGCCGCCTGCGTCGCGAAGACAAGATGCCGGCCATCGTCTACGGTGCCGGCAAAGAGCCGGTAGCGATCACGTTGACACACCACGTGATCCGCAATCATCTCGACGATGAAGCATTCTACTCGCAGATCCTCACCTTGAAACTGGATGGTAAGCAGGAAAAGGTTCTGTTGCGTGATGTGCAGCGTCACCCTTCAAAAGCGCTGATTCTGCACATGGACCTGCTGCGCATCGATGAGAACGAACTGCTGCGTACGCATGTGCCACTGCACTTCCTCAACGAAGATACAGCCCCGGGCGTGAAGCTGGGCGGCATCGTCAACCATCTGCTGACCGAGGTTGAAATCAGCTGTTTGCCGGGTGCGCTGCCAGAATATATCGAGGTTGATCTCGGTGGCCTAGGGTTGGGCGAAGCCATCCATATGTCCGACATCAAGTTGCCGGCGGGTGTCGAGTTGCCTGAACTCGCATTGGGCGACGAACACGATCTGGCTATCGCCATCATCCAGAAGGGTCGTGGTGGCGCCGATGAGGAAGCGACTGAAAGCGAAGAAACTGGTGAGGCGGAAGAATAGCCACTGATTGACATTTCGCGAAAAACAATGGCCATTCGCCTGATAGCCGGCCTCGGCAACCCGGGGCCAAAATACGACCAGACCCGGCATAATGCCGGGTTTTGGTTTGTGGAGGAACTGGCTTCCCGCTACCAGGGGCGCTTTGGCCATGAAACCAAATTCTCTGGTGATGTGGCGAAAATCCTCGTCGACAGTCACCCAGTCTGGCTGCTGAAACCGACCACCTTCATGAATCGCAGTGGTATTGCGCTGCGACAGTTGATGCGTTTTTACAAGATCGGCATCGATGAGCTGCTGGTCGCCCACGATGAGCTCGATCTCGAACCTGGCGTTTGTAAACTGAAAAAGGGCGGCGGTCATGGCGGGCACAATGGTCTGCGAGACATCTTCAACCATGTCGGCAAGGACTTCTGGCGACTGCGTATTGGCATTGGCCATCCGGGACATCGCGATCAGGTTGTCGACTACGTTCTCAATCCACCGCGCCGTGAAGAGGACGGGCCAATTCGACAGAGCATCGACGATGCTGCCGCGCTGGCGCCATTGATCGTGGCCGGTGAATTCGAAAAGGCCATGCACCAGCTGCATAGCCGCTGAAGGAAATATCATGGGATTCAAATGTGGAATCGTCGGCTTGCCGAATGTGGGCAAATCGACGCTGTTCAATGCACTCACCAAGGCGGGCATACAGGCCGCCAACTATCCGTTTTGTACCATCGAACCGAATGTTGGCGTGGTGCCGGTGCCCGATCCGCGGCTGGATGAGTTGGCGCAAATCGTCAATCCCGAGCGGGTGCTACCGACCACGATGGAATTCGTCGATATCGCCGGCTTGGTAGAAGGCGCTTCGAAAGGGGAAGGCTTGGGGAACCAGTTTCTCGGGCACATCCGCGATACCGATGCCATTGCCCAAGTGGTGCGCTGCTTCGACAACGATGACATCGTCCATGTAACCGGCAGGATCGACCCCGCTGACGACATCGACACCATCAACACCGAGCTGGTGCTGGCCGATCTGGAAGCGGTGGAAAAAGCCGTCAATCGTGTCGGCCGGGTCGCCAAATCGGGTAACAAGGAGGCCAAGGCACAATTAGCGGTGCTGGAAGCACTTCAGGCGCATCTCGGTGAGGGACGGTCGGCGCGGACGCTGGAACTCGACGAGGATCAGCTCAATCTCATTGGCGAACTGCGGCTGATCACCATCAAGCCAATCCTCTTTATCGCTAACGTCGCCGAGGATGGCTTCGACGATAACCCCTACCTCGACACGGTGCGCGAGATTGCTGCACAAGAAGGCGCCGAAGTCGTGCCCGTCTGTGCGCAGATCGAAATGGACATGTCTGAACTGGAAGACGCCGAGCGCGACGAATTCTTGCAGGAACTCGGCCTGGAAGAGCCTGGTCTGAACCGTGTCATCTACGCCGGTTACAAATTGCTCAAGCTGCAAACCTTCTTCACCGCCGGAGTCAAGGAAGTGCGCGCCTGGACCGTCCATATCGGCGCCACCGCACCCCAGGCCGCTGGCAAAATCCACACCGACTTCGAAAAAGGCTTCATCCGCGCCGAAGTCGTCAGCTACGACGACTTCATCGCCTGCGGCGGCGAACAGGGCGCCAAGGATGCTGGCAAATGGCGGCTCGAAGGCAAAGACTACGTCATGCAAGAAGGTGACGTCGTCCACTTCCGTTTCAATGTTTGAAGCATGGCGGATAGGGGTAGTCAATCCGTGATTTCACGATTGACCCCCAAGCCCCCATTCGGTAAGCTTCGCCCTCCAAATTTGGCTATGTAGCTCAGCTGGTTAGAGCACATCACTCATAATGATGGGGTCCCCTGTTCGAAT
>CAZQXF010000083.1:0-9296 GCA_964596975.1 uncultured Thiotrichales bacterium
TCGGCTGCCTCGTCGGCTGACAGTGGCTTGAGCGCCGGCTCTCGCTCACGTTCCACGACAAGCTCCTGTTTCTGTTTCTTTTTTGGACAACGGCGACGCAGCCAGAAGTCGATGCTGAATACCTTGCCGCCGCCCATGAAGAACAGCACCAGCAGCATGATGAAGTAGGTGACCGCCATTTCCATGCCGTTATTGCTGATGACGAAATTCCCGGTTTCCGTCAGCCAGTCATAGTGGCCATACTCCTGCAGGATCTCGCGGGCCTTCTGCAAGCGCTCAGCCGCGCCGCTCATGTCTTCGAAGGCCAATGGGCCGAGATGCTGCGAGGCAAATGCCGAGCTGCTATCCGCCACGAACTGCCAACCGTTGACGGCATGCACCTTGAGCGCCGCAACCGCCATCGTCACCATCAATGGGATACTGACCCAGCGTACCGCCAGACCCAACACCAGCAGCACCGCGCCGATGA
The DNA here is from genome assembly GCA_964596975.1 of uncultured Thiotrichales bacterium. GTDB lineage: Bacteria > Pseudomonadota > Gammaproteobacteria > UWMA-0217 > UWMA-0217 > JALSHZ01. The sequence continues at coordinate 470 of CAZQXF010000083.1, forward strand.
TCTCGGTGCCGGTGGCCAGTTTGGCAAGCATATCGGGATAGGGCAGGCCGAGACCCGACTCAAACCAGTCGGTGGTGGCTTCCAGATCGGCATATTTGTTCATGCCGGCGACAAAGAAGATCGGTGCGAGGTACAAGCGAATGGCCAGTGGCGCGAGGAAGTCGAAGACCCGGAATCCGTCGAGCAGGCGATTGAGCCAGCAGATGAATCGATAGAGATATTTCATGGAATGGCTACCTTAGGTGTTGGTCAGTAAAGTTCGAGGGAGGCTAACGTTCAGGGAGGACGGGAGCAAGTATTGTGACTTGTTGTCGGCAAATCACCTTACTTTCTCTGCTGGAGGGTGTTGTCTTACGGCAGCGTCTTCACTTCGTCTTCAAGTGGATGTTCCCATTGTCATCTGTATGACACTCACGCGGATAAATTCCGTTTATTGTTGCGAGAATACGGCAAAACAAATCCAGGAGAACGAGAATGAAAATATCTTTTCATGGTGCAGACCAGGAAGTGACCGGCTCCTGTCACCTGGTGGAGTGCAGGGGGAAGCGGATAGTGGTGGACTGCGGCATGTATCAGGGCAGCCGTGAGATGCATGAAGACAACTCGCAGCCATTCGGCTTCGATCCTGCCAGTATCGACTACCTGTTGCTCACTCACGCTCACCTGGATCATTGCGGACGCATTCCCCTACTTGCCCAGCGTGGATTCAGAGGCGAAATCATCACCACTGCGGCGACAACGGAACTCGCACGTCTGGTGATGCTCGATGCCGCCGGGCTGGCGGAGGAAGAAGCACGCTATCAGCAACGCAAGGCGAGCCGACGCAGTGGTGATCACAAGGAAAAAATCGAGCCTTTGTTCACCACAGTGGATGCGTTGCATGCGCTCGACTTTTGGGGGCGGCGCGCGGAATATGACCGGCCAGTTGAGGTTTGTGCCGGCGTACGAGCCACTTTTATCGATGCCGGACATATACTCGGTTCGGCCAGCATCATGCTGGAGCTGGAGGAGGACGGTCGCAAGCATCGGCTATTGTTTTCAGGTGATCTTGGCAACAGTGGCCGCGCCATACTGAGAAGCCCGACGCCACCGCCAGAGGTCGATACCGTTGTCATGGAGACCACATACGGTGATCGTCTGCACAAGGCACTGAAACCGTCTATCGATGAGCTATACGACGCAGTGAATCAGACGATGAGCCGGGGTGGAAATGTCATCATTCCGACTTTTGCGCTCGAACGCGCCCAGGAAATCCTGTATTACCTGCGTGAAGGCGTCGAAAACGGTCATCTCGACCGTTACCTGAATGTCTTTCTCGATTCGCCGATGGCAATTTCGGCCACGGAAATCTTCCGCAGACATCCCGAGTGCTACAACACTGAAACGTTGAAACTATCCGATGGTGGAGAGGATCCGTTCGCCTTACCGGGACTGCACTTTACCCGCGAAACCGCGGAATCCATCGCCATCAACCAGATCAGCGGCGGTGCGGTCATCATGGCGGGTTCAGGCATGTGTACCGGCGGGCGGGTGCGCCATCACCTGAAGCATAATATCTGGGATCAACGCAATAGTGTGGTGTTTGTTGGGTATGCGGCGAAGGGAACGCTAGCGCGGCGCATTGTCGATGGAGCGAGTAAAGTACGGATTTTCGGCGAGGAGATGCCTGTCAACGCTGATATTTATACCATTGGCGGTTTTTCCGCCCATGCCGATCAGGCAGAATTGCTGGCTTGGCACGAACATACCGGCACCCCTGGAAAAACCATCCTCGTACATGGCGAACAGCGCAGTATGGATGTATTTGGAAAACGGCTTAAAAACACGGAGGTATTGAAACCGGCCTTCGGGGACTCATATGAATTGTGAAATGGGGCAGGGCAAGCTCACGAGATGAATGCGGAGCCCCATGATCTGTAGTTTCATGTTGCTGTTGGCGCGCAGATCGCGAGAGGCTTCAATGCTGTATTTCTCCGTGATGCGCTTGCGTTGACTGCGCGTTGAAGTGGAGTGATACATCCGCCGAGGTGTGCTTTTCCAGATGCTCGCAGGCAAAATCAACCTGCTCATGATTACCGGAAACAATCACCAGCCACGACCCGCCATAGATCAGGCATTTGTAGCAATGCAGGTTGGCTTCCTGTACACCTAAGGCGGTCAGATCTTCGTCAAGCCTGTCCATCCCGCCTCGTGCTACCAAGCCTTCCTGCGTCTGTTCGCCCACCAGCGAGATGCGGCGGGATTCGATCCCGGCATCGACCATGTGCGCGATTGCCCGTTTCGCGTCGTCATAGTTGCTGAAGACAGCGACGCAACTGCTGGTTTGCTCCAAGGCATTCATTTCATCCCCCCAGCAGCCAGTTGAATCAATTCATCCATGGCCATGTTCTTTGGCAAAGCCAAGTCGACAGAACAACTTACAGCGTTTTGCTGTGAGTCGCGGCTTTTGGTTTGACTGAATCCATCGGAAATCATCCAGCATTTCCCCCTTTTCTAATCGACTCGCCAAACCGGAGAACTAGCCCCCCTACCGGAATTGCAACGTCTCATCAAAACAAAGCTTATGAAAACGTCTGCTGCGAAGCTGTCACTCAGGTGACTGTGACGCGCCAAAACATTTATTACCTGAATTGGGTGGCGAGGTCACCTGCATGCTGACGCAGCTTGCGCAGATCGTCGACAATGAGATGGTGATTCTCGAAATGCAGCACGCCTTGTTTCTTCATCTCCTGCAAATGGCGGTTAACCACTTGCCGTACCGAGCCGATCATTCGTGCCAGCTCCTCATTGGATAATCCGTTCAGCAAACTAACATCCAGCCCGTCCGCAACCGTATCGTCGGGCTTACCGTCGAGGGTGACGTATCGCAAAATCATGCGTGCCAGGCGCGCGTGGGTGTCGTACAAACTAAGATCCGTCGCCACCGCTTCACGCAGCCGAATCTGTTTGCCCAGATAGGGCAGGAAGTTACGGTTGAATTCCGGATGCGCGTTTATCCAGGCTCTAACCTTGTCAATCGGTGCAGAAACCAGCTTGAGATCATCCAGGCAGATGGGTGTCGTGTCATGGGTTTTCCCGTCTAGCAGACTTAACACATCGTAGACGTCACCTTCGCAGAGAATCAATAAGGCCAGTTGTTTTCCGTTGACGGGATTGGTCTGGGCCAGCTCCATTCGGCCCTCCAGAACCACATAAAAGCGCTTGGCCGCGAGTCCTTGATCTCGAACAGTGCCTTTTTTCCATGATTCAAAGCGAAACTCCTTGAGCATGTCATCAAGCAGTTCGTTTGACAGACCGCGGAACAGATCGGTTTGCGACAGGCGGTACCGGTAGGTGTTGTACAGGGGCAGGCTGTTCTTCATGGGCGGCCTATCAACGCATCGTGGTGCAGAATTGGCAAGTGTACTACACGAATGAGTATGCCCATGCTTTATGACATGTTTTTGTCATTGTAACGACTGTATTCGAGTCGATTGGTCACGGGGAGGCCATGAAACTGGCTGCCGCTCACCCATACGGGCGAACAAACGCCTCGCCAGCACTCGAATATAGAACACCCGCTTTTTCGTTTTGCCCTGCAATAAGCTCAGGGATTTTCCACCACTGAATGCAAAAGTTCCCTGCAAGCAGGGAACTTGTACAGCCAAGATCTGGAGCGGTCAGCTCTCCGCTTCCATCTTTGGATCATATTTCCCCAGTCGCGCCAGGCTGTTGAGGCGTGCTCTTTTCAGCAATGCTGCTTGTGCCGCCGCAACATTTTCTGGTTTACCGAGCCAGGCATGCAGTGCGGGCTGCTGTAATGCCCGACCGTATGAAATGCTCAACTGCCACGGTGCATTTCCACGCAGCTGGTTGATGGCGTTGAGGTTGGCGGTGGCTTCTTCCGCGCCCTGTCCGCCGGAGAGGAAATTGATGCTCGGAGTTGCCGCCGGTACCGTGCGCTTCAGCACTTTGAGTGTCGCTTCGGCCACTTCTTCCGGCTCAGCGCGGCGACATTCTTTGCCCGGCAGTACCATATTCGGCTTCAGAATCATGTACTCCAGTGTCACGTTATGCATGTGCAATGCATGGAATACCGAATGCAGTACGTGCTCGGTGACTTCGGCGCAACGATCGATGTCGTGGTCGCCGTCCATCAACACTTCCGGCTCGACGATTGGGACAATGCCACGCGCCTGGCAAGCTGCTGCATAGCGCGCCAGCATTTCCGCATTGGCTCGCCTTCCCAGCAGGGTGGGGTTATGTCGGGTAATGGGGTAAACCTCACGCCACTTGGCGAAACGCGCGCCTCGGTCTCGGTATTGTTCGAGACGATCGCCCAGGCCATCCAGCCCATAGGTGACCAGATCGCCTGGCGCGCCTTCCAGTGGCCCCTTGCCTTTGTCTACCTTGATGCCCGGTACAATATTTTCGGCGCGGGCCGCGTCGGGCATTGGCGTACCGTCATCAAGTGTCTGATTCAACGTCTCCTCAAACAGGATAATACCGCTGATATATTCACCCAGCCCATGCGTGGTCAGCAATAGCTGTCGCCAGGCTCGCCGATTTTCTTGCGTCGCTTCGACACCAATGGCGTCCAGGCGTTTTTTCATGGTGGGGTTGCTTTCATCAGCTGCCAGAATACCGCGCCTTTCATCGACCATGTCTTCAATGGTTTTTTGTAAATTGTCTTCTATGCTCATCGTGACTGTCCTCGTCAATTCAGCTATCGTGTTCATTTTGACAAGAATCGATGGCGCGAGTTGTCACATAGGTGACTATGGGTCAACCAAGCCAAACTACAGGAGACACAGAGAGTCATGATGGATATCGATTTCGTATTGGTGGGGCCGCCACTCATTTCGCTGCTGGCCGGGATCTCCATTCTCATTTGGCCCAGGTTGCTGAATTATATTGTAGGGTTCTATCTGATTTTATTTGGGTTGATGGGCTTGTTGCCGTTGATTTGATGCAAATGCTTGCCTGGTCTGGATCACCCGGCCCTCGGCTGGCGCGTTTCTGACGATTTGTCTCCTTCCTGTCACATGAGTGACTGTCCCCGTTCGTTCGGGCCGTTATGCTGCCGGCAATTGCATCGAACAGTTCGAATCGACAGGAGCGCTGATGGCCACTTATACCAAATGGTTCAATGAAACAGGCATCGAAGACATCGCTGAAGTGGGCGGCAAGAACGCCAGCCTTGGCGAGATGTATCGCAATCTCGTGGCGGAAGGGGTGCGCGTGCCCAACGGTTTCGCTGTCACGGCCAGCGCCTATCGGCATGTGCTGGACAGCAATGACGCATGGGCGAAGCTGCATGCGGCGCTGGACGGGCTGAATCCTGATGATGTGGTGGATTTACAGGCGCGTGGTGCGAAGGCGCGGCAGGTGATCCATGACTGCGTACTGCCGGATGACCTGAAGGCGGATATTCTGGCGCAGTACGCCAAACTGAAAGAAGAGTATGGCGACGATGTGTCGCTGGCGGTGCGTTCTTCCGCTACCGCCGAGGATTCGCCGGAGGCCTCGTTCGCCGGGCAGAACGACACCTATCTCAATATCAGCAGCGAGGAAGCGCTGCTCGACGCCTACAAACGCTGCCTGGCTTCCAATTTCACGGATCGCTCCATTCACTACAAATACGACAACGGCTTTGATTATTTCAAGGTTTATCTCTGCGTGGTGGTGATGAAAATGGTGCGCAGCGACATCGGTGCCAGCGGGGTCATGTTTTCGCTGGATACCGAAACCGGTTTTCGCGATGTAGTGTTTATCAATGGCGCGCTGGGGCTGGGGGAAAACGTCGTGCAAGGCACGATAGACCCGGACAGTTTCTATGTACACAAGCCCACTTTCAATGCGGGACATCGCGCGGTGCTGAAGCGTCGGCTCGGCGCCAAGGAGCTGAAGATGGTGTTCACCGATACGCTGAACACCGACAATATCGCGGTGGAGTTTACCCGCAATATCGACACCAGTGATGAAGAACGCAGCCATTTCTGCATCACGGACGACGACGTCATGGTGCTGGCCGACTATGCCATCAAGGTGGAAAACCACTACTCGAAGCAAGCCGGTTACGACAAACCCATGGATATGGAATGGGCCAGGGACGGTATCGACGGCGAGCTCTATATGGTGCAGGCGCGTCCGGAAACGGTGGAGTCGCAGCGCAAGGGCAGCATCCTGGAAATCTACCACCTCAAACAGCGGTCGCGGGTGCTGACCACGGGCCGCGCCGTGGGTACGAAAATTGGCGCTGGCAAGGTGCATATCATCAACGAGGTGAGTCATCTGAGCGATTTTCAACCCGGCGAGGTGCTGGTGGCGGATACCACTACGCCGGACTGGGAGCCGGTGATGAAGACCGCCGCCGCCATCGTCACCAATCGGGGCGGGCGCACCTGTCACGCGGCCATTGTGTCGCGGGAGCTGGGTATTCCGGCGGTGGTTGGCACCAACAATGCCACCGAGGTGCTGAAAAATGGTGACGAAATCACCGTCAGTTGCGCCGAAGGCGAAAATGGCTATGTCTACGAAGGCATTCTCGACTATGACATCGAGGAAACCGATCTCAGCAATCTGGCGCATCCCAAGACCGAAATCATGATGAATCTGGGCAATCCGGATCAAGCCTTCAGCCTGGCGTCCCTGCCGGTGGATGGCGTGGGGCTGGCGCGCATGGAATTCATTATCAATGAATATATCAAGGCACATCCCATGGCCCTGATTCATCCCGACAAGGTCGATGCCGATACGCGGCAGGCGCTGGAAAAATTGAGCCGCGCCTACGACAGCCCCGAAGACTTTTTTGTGAAAACCCTGTCGGAAGGGGTGGCGACCATTGCGGCGGCGGTGTATCCCAAGCCTTGCGTGGTGCGCATGAGCGATTTCAAAACCAATGAATACGCGACCTTGCTCGGTGGCAAGGCTTTTGAGCCGGAGGAAGACAATCCGATGATCGGTTTTCGCGGCGCGGCGCGCTATACCCATCCGCGCTATGCCGAAGGTTTTGCGCTGGAGTGCGCGGCCATGAAGCGCGTGCGCGAAACCATGGGCATGGAAAATGTCATCCTGATGATTCCGTTTTGCCGTCGGGTGGAAGAGGGCCGGCGCGTCATCGAGGCGATGGCCGAGCACGGGCTCAAACGCGGTGAAAATGGCCTGCAAATCTACGTCATGTGCGAAATTCCCAATAATGTCGCGCAGATCGATGAATTCAGCGAGATATTCGACGGCTTCAGTATCGGCTCCAATGACCTGACGCAATTGACGCTGGGCGTGGATCGCGACAGCGAAATTCTCGCTTTTGACTATGACGAACGCGACCCGGGCGTACTGCGCATGATCCGGTGGGCGGTGGAGGGCTGTCAGCGCAACCAGCGTCACAGCGGCATCTGCGGACAGGCACCGTCGGATTATCCGGACGTGGCGGAATATCTCGTCAAACTCGGCATCGATTCCATCAGCCTCAACCCTGACAGCGTGCTGAAAACGATACAGAACATCGATGCGCTGGAAGTCAAATTGGGGCGCCAATAATGGTGAACAAGGGAAATACAATGAAAGAACAGTACGATTTTCTGGTCATTGGTGGCGGCCCCGGCGGCACGCCCACGGCGATGGCGCTGGCCAGCGCCGGCAAGCAGGTCTTGCTGGTGGAAAAAGGCGCGGGGCTGGGCGGCACCTGTCTGTTTGAAGGTTGCATCCCTTCAAAAATTCTGCGCGAATCGGCGCGGCGCTTGCGTGAAATTCGTGAAGCGGCGGATTTTGGTCTGTGCCTGCCATCGCAAGACACCCGCGTGGACTGGTACGCCATCCAGCAGCGCAAACGCGCTATTCTCAAGCGTCGTAGCGATGCGGCGGTGCAGCACGTGGCGCAATTTCCGACGCTGGAGCTGGTGCTGGGCGAGGCCAAGTTCACGGGTGCAGAACACGCGCTGGTGCGCAGCCACGAAGGCGAAGAAAAAACCATTCGTTTCGGCCAGGCTATTATCGCCACCGGCTCGACGCCGTCACGACCACCCATTCCCGGTATCGAACATCGACGGGTGCTGGACAGTGAAGCCATTCTCGATATCGACCACATCCCGCAGCGACTGGTGATCATTGGCGCAGGGCCGATCGGGGTCGAGCTGGGGCAGATTTTCAATACCTTTGGCAGTCAGGTGACCCTGCTGGAAGTCGCGCCGAAAATTCTCGGGCCGGTGGATCATGAGCTGGCCGAACGGCTGAAAACCCAGATGATCGCCGATGGCATCGATGTGGTGACCGGCTGCAACATAGAGCGGCTGTCCAACACCGGCGGCGGTGTCTTTGTGGTGTATCAGGACAGTGCGGGCAAGCCCTATCATCATTTTTCCGACACCGTATTGCTGGTGACTGGCCGGCATCCCAATGTCGATGGTCTGGGGCTGGAGAATACTGCCGTCAAACATGGCAGACATGGCATCGAAGTCAACGAACAGTCACAAACAACGGAGCCCAACATCTACGCTGTCGGTGACGTTATTGGTCAACCCATGTTCGCGCATTGGGCGACGGCGCAAGGTCTGGCGCTGGCGAGAAATCTGCTGGGGCAGCCGGTGCCTTTTCCCGACAGCAACACCAACAGCGCCGTTATCTTCAGCGAGCCCGAGATCGGCATGGTGGGCATGACCGAAGCGCAGGCGCAAGCCGCCGGTATAGACTTCTTCGTCGCCCGCTATGACTACGCCCAGGATGCCCGTGCGCAAATCGCTGGCCGAGACGCTGGTCTGCTGAAAATCATCTGTGAACGCGAAACCCACCGCGTTATCGGCGTGCATGCGCTGGTGGAAGGTGCTGATGACATCATGGGCGAAGCGGC
>CAZQXF010000084.1:0-7842 GCA_964596975.1 uncultured Thiotrichales bacterium
CCGCCCGCTTGAAGATCGATATCGAAACGCTCGCCGCACAGACCACGCACAATGCGACCTCACTGTTTTCACTCACACCCTTCCGTCACAGAAATTGAATGAAGGCGGCAAATCATTGCCTGCACCAACACGCCGCCACCCTCCCCTGAATACCGCCCCGAATAAAATTGATCTCTCATCGGTAAAACACCACCATCTGCAACCCAAACTTTTATTGGCACAATCATTGCTTTTTGATTGACAAATATCAAACACACCAAGAATTGGCTGAAACTGACCCGACACAGACCGATTCAGAAAAACCAATAGAACATTATAAACCATGATGAATAAACCATTCGCCACAATACCGCTACGCATCAAACTAGCTCTTACCATCATTCTGGCCGCCAATATTCCACTGCTCATTACCGGCCTGATACTACTCGACTCCGCCAATGCATCGCTCGACACCCAGGCCATCCACTATTTGCAGTCGATACGCGATAGCAAAAAAGCACAGATCGAAGAATATTTTGCAGATTTGCAGAACCTCGCCACTAGAAAAGCCAATGATCTGGCGACCATTACCGCCATCAAATCGCTGACCGATGCTGTCACCACGCTGGAAGAAGACCTCGAAATGGATGAGGAGGAGATAGGTCGCATCACCACTGAAATGAAACGTTTCTACAGCACGACCGTCGCCGAGCAGATGAAAAATGGCACTGCCTCGCCACCCAAGACAGCCTTCGGCATCTATGCCCAGTACTATTACATCAAGAAAAACACACATCCCTTTGACGAAAAGGGGAAACTGACGGCAGGTGATGACACCAGCACCTACAGCACCTTTCATGAGCAGTTCCACCCGCAGCTCAGTGCATACCTCAAGACTTTCGGGCTCGCCGATCTGAAATTCGTCAATCACGATGGACTGGTCGTCTACAGCGTCAATAAGGAGCTGGACTTCGGCACCAATCTACTGACCGGGCCGTACCGGGAAAGCCGTCTCGCCCAGGCCGTGAAATCCACCCTCAAAAGCCGTAACTCCGACCAGTCGGTCATCGTCGATTTCGTTAAATTCGCCCCAGCACTGGGAAAGCCGCGACTGTTTCTGGTCAACCCGGTTGTCGACGCCTGGGGCAATCATGTCGGCGCTATCGTTTTCGAGCTATCTGATGAGCGCGTCGACAGCATCATCTCCAGCCGGGGGGAAGCCTACGAATCGGAACGCAGCTTCATCATTGGCAAGGACATGCGTCTACGAAGCAGGCTGCCCATCACGCAACAAGAAATACTCAACGAGGCTCCTGCAACCGATGCAGCCACAGTAGCACTGACCAAGGAACAGGGGATCATTACCTATTATGACGAGGCGACAGGGGAGGTTTTCTCTACTTTCTCCCGTATCGATATCCCCATGTTGCAATGGTCATTACTGACGGAGGTGAATGGTGCCGAAGTCAAGGCGCCTAATCTTGCACTCAGCCACCTGCTCTATATCAGCAGCGCACTGACATTCATACTTGGGGTAGTACTGGCCACCCTGTTCTCACGCGGGGTCATCAAGCAGCTCGGTGGCGAGCCCAGAAAAATCGTCAGCCTGGTCTCCACAATGGCGGCGGGCGATCTCACGGCGACACCAGAAAAAGACTGTGAGCCAAGCGGTGCCGTCGCCGCCATGTTCACCATGAAGGAGAAGTTCACCGACATCCTGCAACATATTCAGCAGGCTTCGGAAACCGTCTCTCGAGGCGCCCAGGAAATCACCCAGGTGACCGAAGATCTTAGCGAACGCACCAATGAGCAGGTGGCGAGCATTGAAAGCACCTCACGAGAGCTACACGCGATCACCGAAATCGTGCGCCAGACACGTGATAGTACGCAGACAGCGAGGGAACTCACCGCACAATCGAGCAAACACGCAAGCGAAAGTGGCGAGATCAACACCAGAACACGCGGGGCCATGCAGGAAATCATCGAGGCCAACAATGAAATCAAGCAAATTGTCGACGTCATCGACGATATCGCCTTCCAGACCAACCTGCTGGCATTGAATGCCGCCGTCGAGGCTGCCCACGCGGGCGATCAGGGCAAGGGTTTTGCCGTCGTCGCCACCGAGGTGAGAACCCTGGCTCAACGCAGTGCCAGTGCAGCCCGGGAAATCCAGACGCTGATCGACAATAGCAACATGAAAACCCAGAACGGCGCAGACCTCGTCAACAAGTCCAGCGCAAGCCTGGAGAAGATCGTCGCCTCGTCCGCAAAAATCGACGCGATTGTCTCTGACATCTCAGAGCGAAGTGTGAGGCAGGCAGAACAAATCGCCGCCGTTACTGAGGCCGTCAGCAGCATTGAAGAGCTCGCCCGGCGCAACTCTGAGGTCGTGATTCAAAGCACCGCAACGAGCAAGCAAATGGCAAACCAGGCCAGCAATCTGAAACAGCAACTTGACTACTTCAAGATTGAATACCCTGACGCTGCATCAACGACAGATAGCAATGAGAAGCCATCGACAGAACGCCGTAGCGCGAATCGCCCCTGGCAGGGCAAGGCTGAGAGCGCTCAGGCGGCGCCAGCGAACCCGCAGGCAGACGCTGCTGAGGTTGTCGGCAGTCAGCATTGGTGACAATGCAACCCGCACTCAGCCTGCGCTGAGCGCGAACTATTTCCGGTTTTCACCGATACCTGGCCGAAAGCCAGCCAGATGACAGGCTTTTGCCATGGATGCACAGCCCTGGAAGTGATCAACGGTGTATAAGTTCGCAAACGGTGAGTGCCACACTCAGGATCGCACCGGGACACAAGCAAGAAGGGCAAGGATTCCCAATGACAGAAATGGATGCCATTTTCAATGATGCCGGACAGGCAGCGCCAGCCTCCTCATCCGGTGGCCACAAGCGTCTGGGCAATATGCGCATCAAAACCCGACTCTGGGCCGGATTTGGTTTGGTCGCGCTGTGCATGCTGGGATGGAACATTGCAGCCATCTATCTATCAGACCGGGTGCCCCAACCGGTCGAAGCCGTCACAGCCACAAGCGCAAGCGCTGCTCAGCCACCATTAGACGAACTCCGCCTCAGCAGCGAACGCCTCGCCAGTGACCTTGGCAGCTTTCTGCTGACCAGCAGTTCCGCTGCCAAAAGCCGGTTCAAGAGCGATTTGGCGCAGATTGATAGTCAACTTGCTGCATTGGAAAAAGCCGGCATCGCCGATACCGCATCCCTCAGAGAGCGCTTTGCATCACTGCGCAAGCTGGCACAACAACTGATTGCGCTGCATGAAGACAAGCAGGGCAATTACCCTGCCCGCGAGTTCATCAACAGTAATATCAAGTCTGACAATGCCGAAATGGAAACCAAGCTTCTCCAGCTCATCGAGCTGGAGAAGCAGCGCAGCCCCATCAATGAAGCATTACTTGCATTGAGCCATGATTTGAACAGTCGCTGGCTTCGCGCCTTGTCTTCGTTCTATCAGTTCATCAGCGATCGCGAGCCGGCGAGCCTGGAAGCATTCAAACAACAGGCAAACGCGTTCACTGAAACACTCGATGCCTTGCAGGCGCATAGCAGCGAGCTGACGCCAGCTGAAATCAGCCTGCTCAACGCGATTTCCGATCAACAAAAGAATATTGCCGCCAATATTCTCGATCTTGCCGCCATCCAGTTAAGTGACAAATGGCGTACCGACAGCTACTTGTTCGAAAAAAAGCTGACGCCACTACTAGACGATATTCGCGACACACTGGCAAACATCGAGCTGCCACAACCGGATACAGCGGCAACGCCTGCCACAGAACAACAAACCGTAGAACGAATCACGCCCGCCATCCGTCTGACACTGGTGCTTGCAGCACTGGCAGTCATGGCTGGATTGACCTGGCTGCTATCCAGATCAGTACTCACTGGTATCAACCAGGCGTATGACCTGGCCAGGAATATTGCTGCGGGAAAACTGGACAACCGCGTCAACATCAACGCAGACAACGAAATCGGGCAACTGCTTGAAGCCATGCTGACGATGCAGGAAAAGCTGAAGCGCGAAACCGATAGCAGGAAAACCGAGCTTCGACGCCTGAGCCGTATCACACATGCACTCGACCATGTTTCGGCGAATATCGTTATCGCTGGCAAGGACCATCGTATTCGCCATATCAATCAGGCAGCTTTGGCGCTGTTCAGCGACGCACGTGAGGATTTTCTACAACAGGCCAGTCACTTCGATCCAGCAGCGTTGACTGGCCAGGACATCGGCATCTTCCATGAAAACCCTGCCGGACACATTCAGACCATCAGCAGCCTGAGCAAGCCACTTCGCCTTCAACTCAATATTGGCACGCGGGTTTTCGACTATCTCGCCAGCCCGATTTTTGACGAGCGTGGGCAGCGGCTGGGTACCGTCATCGAATGGCAGGACAAAACGAATTCTATCGAAGTTGAGCAGCACATCACAGAGGTTATCAAAGCAGCCAGAAATGGTCAGCTCAACCGCCGCCTGACACTAGCTAGCGAAAACGAGTATTACAGCCTGCTCGAAGAACAGCTAAACGCCCTGCTCGGCACCAACGAGCAAATTATCGAAGACGCCATTCGCGTGATGGGTGCTATTGCCAACGGCGACCTGACGCAGACGATTACGACCAGCTACAAGGGAGACTACCTGGAGCTGAAAAACAATATCAACCAGACGGTCAGCAAGCTGACATGCATCATTGGGCATATCCGCGAAACGGCAGAGATGTCGAAGGAGAACGCCCATGAGATCAGGCAAAGCAATATGGAGCTGAGCGTTCGCACCGAACAACAGTCGGCAGCGATTGAAAAAACCGCCGCCTCCATCGAGCAAATAACCGGCATCGCACGTCAAAATCTGGGTAACACGCAGTCTGTCAACAGTCTAGCTGCAGAAGCACGCGACGAGGCACATGATGGCGGCAAAGTTGTCACGCGCACGATCGAGGCGATGACAGCGATCAGCGACTCCAGCAAAAAGATTTCAGACATTATTCATGTCATTGACGAAATTGCCTTTCAGACCAACCTGCTGGCACTGAACGCATCGGTCGAAGCCGCGCATGCCGGCGAGCTCGGTCGTGGCTTTGCGGTTGTCGCCACCGAAGTCAGAAACCTGGCCCAACGCAGCGCCGAAGCGGCCAAGGAAATTACCGACTTGATCGAGGACAGCAGCCAGAAAGTCGAAGAAGGTGCGCGACTGGTCGACGAATCCGGTGAAACACTCGACCAGATCATCAACTCGATCAGCAAGGTCAGCAACATTATTTCCGAAATTTCGATGGCGGGGGAAGAACAGGCGTCGGGGATCGAGCAGGTCAACAAGGCCATTCTGGAAATCGACGAGACCACACAGCAGAACACGGCGATGGTCGAAGAAACTGCCGCCGCCAGCGAAGCATTGGGACGGCAAGCAGACGAACTTGCGCGACTGGTCGACTATTTCAGCATTCCGGCGCAAGCAGAAACGGAGACAGCCGCTGACGACAGCTTCATCGAACGCCGTGGCGCTGGACGCCCCTGGAAAGACACGACAGTCGTGCTTTTCGATGAAGAGCCAGAAACGGAACCAGACAACGGACCACCCGTCCATGTCAACAGTGGTGGATGGCAAGAATTCTGAACAAAACTCGAAACGCAATTGTCGGCGTGAAAGCCCCCTCTCCCCTCGAGGGGAGAGGGCTGGGGAGAGGGGTGAGCGAGCATAAATATCAACTGCTACTGCTCCTGATCCCTCACCCCCCGAACACGAGAAGTGATTAACTCAAGTTTCGGAGTTCAGATTTTGACGTCAGACACCCCCCTTTCGCAAAGGGGGAAGCCGTCAGGTGGCGATGTTTTTGCCAATGACCCCAACACTACACTCGGATGAACTCCGAAACTTGAGCGATTTAGAACAAATAGAGCAACATGGACAACATCAAACCCAGTACCAAGGCGGGACGAGAACGATGAGAAATAACCAACCAGTAACACAGAACGAAGTACAGATGAAAGAGGGTTCGATTCTGGTCTCCAGGACGAACCTCAAAGGTATTCTTACTTACTGTAATGAAGATTTTATTGAGCTCAGTGGCTTCACCGAGCGTGAGCTGATCGGCAAGAGCCACAATATTGTCCGCCCCTCGGATATGCCGCCCGCCGCATTTGCCGATTTGTGGCGTACCGTAAAAGCTGGAAAACCCTGGCATGGCATTGTCAAGAATCGCACCAAAAATGGCGATTATTACTGGGTAGAAGCAAACGTCATCCCCATCGTCAAGAACGGCAAAGTTGTCGAGTACATGTCGGTGCGAACCAAACCCAGCCGTGCGACGATCGACAAGGCCGAAGCTCTGTATGCCCGCATGAACAGCGGCGAAAAACTGCCACGACCCGGCATCGTCAAACGTGCCATTCGCCGCGTGCAGAATATGGAGCTGACCACCAAGATCACGTTGGGAATGACAACGGCGATCATTATCCAGATCGTTGTCGATGCGATTTTCAGTCACGGCATCACCTTGGCGCATCTCGCTGTTTCCGCACTTGTTGGTACTGGTTCGGTGGTAACGCTGGCAATATTGCTGTCGAAAACATTGAAGAAACGTCTGAAGAGCACTGAAGCCGCACTGCGACAGATGTCGAGTGGTCAATATTTCAACTGGCTGACAGTGGATGGCAGTGACGAAATCGGGCGCCTGAAAGAAGCGGTCAGAATGACGCAAATTCGACTCGGCTACGATGTCATGGATGCCCGCGAAGAAGCCGCAAAGGCACAGCGCATCAAGACCGCGCTGGATGCCGTAGCGACCAATGTCATGATTGCCGACTCACGACTCGACATCATTTACACTAACGGCGCATTGCAGAAAATGTTCAAGGAAGCCGAACAGGATTTGAAAGCGGAGCTGCCAGAATTCGAGGCCGACACACTGATTGGCACCAATATCGATGTTTTCCACAAGAACCCGGCACATCAGCGCAGTATCGTCGAGCATCTCACGCAGCCATTGACCACGCAGATCGAAGTGGGTGGCCGTACATTCCGGTTCACCGCCACGCCGATCATCGATAACAACAAGCAGCACATCGGCACCGTGGTGGAATGGCTCGACCGCACGGTAGAAGTAGCCACCGAAAAGGAAGTCGACCAGCTCGTTGCCAACGCACGCAGAGGCAAGCTGGATTCTCGAATCGATACCGAGAATAAAGAAGGTTTTTTCAAAGTGCTCGGAGAAAACCTGAACGCCTTGATGGAAAACACCCAGTCAGTGGTCAATGACCTGTCCAGAGTGCTTGGCGCATTTGCTCACGGCGATCTGACGCAACGCATCAACGCCGACTACGAGGGCGCCTTCCTCGAACTGAAAGAAAGCGCCAATGAAACCGGCGATCGCCTGACCCAGGTCATCAACGACATTCACGAAACATCAGACTACGTTTCGCAAAATGCACAGGAAATTGCCCGCGGCAATATGGACCTGAGCACCCGCACCGAGGCGCAGGCTTCCAGCCTGGAAACCACGGCATCGAGCATGGAGGAAATCAACGGTACGGTACGCAACAACGCTGCCAATTCCATGGAGGCCAGCAAGCTCGCCGCGCAAACCCGCGAACAGGCGGAAAAAGGTGGGGAAGCGGTCAACCTGACCATCAGCGCAATGTCGGAAATCAGCACCTCCAGCAAGAAAATTGCCGATATCACCAACGTCATCGACGAGATCGCCTTCCAGACCAACCTGTTGGCACTGAACGCAGCAGTGGAAGCCGCACATGCAGGCGACCAGGGTCGTGGTTTTGCCGTGGTTGCCAGCGAAGTTCGCATCCTCGCACAACGCAGTGCCGAGGCGGCCAAGGAGATCAAGCA
>CAZQXF010000084.1:7942-9259 GCA_964596975.1 uncultured Thiotrichales bacterium
AAGCTGGCCGAGCTGGTCTCATTCTTCAATACTGGCGAAGCATTCCTGAGCGGCAGCACGTCCACGCCAGCATCAGATCACCAGTCCACGGCAGTCACTGACGCCAGCACGAGCGCCGAGCCCTTCGTTGAACGACGCTCCGCCGAACGGCCATGGAACGCACCAACAGCCCATGGCCCGGACACCGCCGCAGCACAAAGCATGAGCGA
Organism: uncultured Thiotrichales bacterium; assembly: GCA_964596975.1. Lineage (GTDB taxonomy): Bacteria > Pseudomonadota > Gammaproteobacteria > UWMA-0217 > UWMA-0217 > JALSHZ01. The sequence continues at coordinate 8,152 of CAZQXF010000084.1, forward strand.
TGTTGGCGAGGCGTGGGAAGAGTTTTAAGCAAACGTCACCCCGCCCACTGAAACTGCCCCCAAGCCCTCCGGGTTTGGGGGCTTCTTTTTGTCTGCAACAGGGAAAAAAGCGATACTTCCCTCCCCCACCCAACTGCGAGCAACAATGCCTGAGGGTCCTGAAATAAGACGCGCCGCTGATGAGGTGGCGGATGCGATTCAAGGAAAAATCGCGACACTTGTTACCTTTGGCCTCGACCACCTGAAGCCAATGGAGACGCTGTTGTCGGGGCACAAGGTGGTTGCTGTGGAAACCTACGGCAAGGCGATGCTGACCCGCTTCGAGCACGGGCAAAACATCTACAGCCACAATCAGCTTTATGGGCGATGGTACACAGCGCCAACTGGCCAGCGCCCCGATATCTCGCGCCAACTCCGGCTGAGCATTGAAACAGCAGACCGCTGGGCATTGCTCTACAGCGCTTCCGATATTGCGGTGCTACCCGACGCGGCGCTCGCCGACCACCCTTTTCTCAGCACGCTGGGACCAGATGTGCTCGATTCGTCGGTGACGGTCGAAACCATCGAAGCAAGGTTGTCGAGCCCTCGCTACCGCAACCGGCGTCTGGGGAATTTCCTCACCGAACAGCGATTCGTCGCCGGACTGGGTAATTACTTGCGTTGTGAAATACTGTTTTGGTCCGGATTGGCAGCGAATATCAGACCCGCCGATCTGGATGGCGCGCAACGGCACCAATTGGCCGAAAATATTCTTGCCCTGCCACGCCAGTCCTATCGCACTGGCGGCATCACCAACACACTGGATGCAGCCCGAAAACTGCTCGACGCCGGCGCGACATTCGAGCAAGCGCGTTTTCATGTCTTCCGCCGCGCCGGAAAGCCCTGTTACCGATGCGGTAACACGATAGAAAAGATCACGTCAGGCGGACAAGCTTGTTACTGGTGCCCGGGATGCCAGCAGACTGGGTGATGACGGAAGTTTCGCCGCTGATTATGGGAGAATACTGGCACCATGCAGCGAGCCAACTGTTCAATAGCTACTCGGCCACCCGCTTTTCTTTCCCCTTCACACGCGCCGCTGACGGGTGCGACTGGAGGGGGCAACCGG
>CAZQXF010000085.1:0-9218 GCA_964596975.1 uncultured Thiotrichales bacterium
AGCGGAGCCGACCCGGACCCTGAGCGGAGCCGACCCGGTCCCTGAGCGGAGCCGAAGCCGGTCCCTGAGCGGAGCCGAAGCCGGTCCCTGAGCGGAGCCGAAGGGGGGTGCTGTGATCCCAAGGGTGATCCCTATATACTGGCAGCCCACGGTTTTCAGAGGGTTGTACCGAAAATGACCAGCCCGGATTGCATTGTCATCGGTGGCGGCGCCATTGGGCTGCTGTCGGCGCATTTTCTCGTCGAGCGGGGCATGCGCGTTCTGCTGCTGGAAAAAGGCGAGCTGGCGCGCGAGTCATCCTGGGCCGGTGGCGGCATCGTCTCGCCGATGTATCCGTGGCGCTATAGTGATCCGGTCAACCGGCTGGCCAGCTACGGCCAACAACACTATCCCGTGTTCCTTGATGCGTTGCGTGAAGAGACCGGTATCGATTCGGAGCTGCTGCCTTCCGGCATGTTGATGCTCGATGAGGCCGAGCCGGAGATGTGGGCGTGGGCAGAGAAATGGCGTGCGCGAATCGAACCGCTGACCTCCCGCGATGCGCTGGACGCCGTCCAGCCTGGCCTTGATCCCCGCTTTACCAGCGGGTTGTGGATGCCAGACATCCATCAGGTGCGCAACCCACGACTGGCGAAAGCGCTGGCGGCGCGGGCGCGGCATACGCAACAGATTGAAATCAGGGAGCAATCTCCGGTTGCAGAAATCATGCTTGCTGGTGACAAGGTCGAAGCTGTCCGGCTGGAAGATGGCGAAATCCTGTCGGCGGACTGCGTGCTGGTGACCGCGGGTGCCTGGACTGGCCGGCTGATGCCTGACGCTTGTCCCGCGCCGGCAGAGATTCAGCCCGTGAAAGGCCAGATCGTTCAATTCAAGGCTGAGCCGAGCCTGTTGACGCGCATGGTCATGCTCAATAGCCGCTACCTGATTCCGCGCAAGGATGGCCTGATCCTGATTGGCAGCACGTTGGAGTTCGAGGATTTCGACAAGCAGACGACCACATCGGCGCTGGAGGACTTGCAGGCTGCGGCCATTGATCTGTTACCCGCGCTGGCGGACAAGCCCGTGGTCAATCAGTGGGCCGGGTTGCGACCGGGAACAAAAGAAGGCATTCCGTACATTGGTGAGTGTGCCGGGATCAAGGGGCTGTTCGTCAACGCAGGGCAGTTCCGCAATGGCATTGTCATGGGACTGGGGTCGGCATTGCTGGCCGCACAGCTGATCACCGGCGAGCCGGCATTCACCGACCCATCCCCGTATAAACCCGCATGATTACGCTTTTCAATAGCTGTGAAACTGTGAGGCAATTTTCGCTTCGATCCGCTCAGGATGTATGCTTTGGGCATGAATCTGTATCCTGCTCAACTTCGTCAGCGTGTGATCGCGCGGCTGGCACAAAACAGCATTAATCCAACGCGGCAGCGCGTCGAGATTGGCATGTGCCTGTTCGATTGCGATAAACACATTACCGCTGACCAACTGTTGGATCTGGTCAATCAGGGCCGGCATGAAGTTTCCAAGGCGACGGTCTACAACACCTTGGGGCTGTTTGCGTCGAAAGGCTTGTTACGCGAAGTGGTGGTCGATCCTGGCAAGCAGATTTTCGATACCAACACGGCGCCTCATCATCATGTCTACAACACGGATACCGGTGAACTGAAGGATATCGAGTCTACCGATCTCGTCGTGTCCGGTCTGCCGGTGCTAGACGAAAGCATCGAAATCACCGGTGTCGATATCGTCGTCAGGGTCAAGAACGCTTAGCCGCTTCACGAGACTTCAGGCACGACCCTTCAAACAATCCCGCAAATCCCTTTTCTTGCGCGAAATCCGCGGCCTTCCGGTGCTGGAGATGACGATTGCCCGAGCATGCTCGGGGCTGGCATCGGCATGACGGTCACAGAGCATCAGCCGACCGGCCTGAAATGCGCCGTTGACCTTTTCCGAGCGGCCCAGGTTGGTGTAGGAGATATAGTCCCGCACATTGCGGTTGCGCGTCAGCAGCAAATGCCCCGGTAACGCGCCCTGAGTGTCCAGCAGTTCCTCGCCCTCATCGAGCTGTGCGTTGGCATTGCCGTCGACAAAGCCAATCCAGCCTTCTTCCCAATGCTCCCCCGTTTTCGCCAGCGTGACACGGGTATTGCGCTTGATGGCTTCGCTGCGCACCAGCACGATACTGTGCATCAGCAGGTTGGCCTGGGTCGTGAGGCGGTTGTTGCCGAGCAATGCCTGGAATGAGCTGATGCCCGTGTGAATCAGTGTCGTGGCCACTGCCAGCGTGGCCATCATCTCGACCAGGGTAAAGCCCCGGTGGCTTCGGTGGATCATCGCAGCTTCCTTGCGTGGATGAGTGCCCGTTAGCCTATGCGCGTCTCAGCGAAGCCGGTAGATCGTTTGCGGTCAATCTGCCACGTTGCTCACGCTGGCGTCGATCAATGGCTGTTTTCAACGATCGAGCGCGTCTGAACGTCGTTGCTACCGTATATCGGGAAGCTTCTGATTTCTGACGTGCTTCTGCGCAGTGCGTCGGGTTTTCTCGTAAACTATGAATTCAGGTTTCGGAGAGCGAGTGCGCAGGCTTAGTGGTTCCCCTTGAATGAATTTGTCGAGAAAGTGCGTGAGCTGGTTAGGGCTGGGCTGGTGCGGATATCTGAACATGGATATGACGAGATGGCCGAGGATGGGCTGTATGCGAGAGATATAGTTGAGGGTATCGTGGATGCGGTACTTGTCGAAGCATATCCAAACTATCCGAAAGGGCCATGTGCACTGCTGTTGCACAAGGACCAATCCGGATCACCGGTTCATGTTGTTTGGGGTATCCCCAAAGGACATAGCAGGCCAGCCGTTTTGGTCACTGCCTATCGGCCTGATCCTGAGCGATGGGATGTGTCATTTTTGCATAGGCGGACGTGATGAAGCAGCGAAGAAAAGTCAAATACGTACATGAAGGTTGTTACGTGGCTGAGGTAGAAGTCGAGTTGCTGGAGGACGATACCGGCTGGTCGCCTTATCTCAGTATTGAGGATGCCTATAGGCTGGACGATGTCAGACAGGCTATTCGTCGAGGTGATCTGGAATCGGCGTCCAAATACGGACGAATCTATGAACTTCGGCCGGTCGCCCATCAGTAGTGGCTCAGTCGATGTCCATAAGATTGGCTGGGAATTCTCGAATAGCTGACGCTGGTGAACGCGGCAGAACCTTACGCTCTCGGGCTTGATCGTTATGCAAAATCAATCATCCAACAACACAGGCTTCACGCTGGTCGAGTTGATGATCACCATCGCAGTGATTGGCGTCATTGCGTTTCTTGGCGTGCCATCGCTGACATCGCTGCTGGAGAACAACCGCGTCACAACGCAAACCAACCGGCTGGTATCGAGCATCCATCTGGCCCGATCCGAAGCCATCAAGCGCAATGGCGAGGTCAAGTTGTGCCCATTGGGTGAAGGTGCTATCTGTGGCCAGGACTGGAGCAAGGGGTGGATGGTGATCGCCGGAAGTGAGGTGTTGCAGGTTGTTGATGTGGCGGATCAGCTGATGAACGTTACATCGATACCAACTGAGCTGGTGTTCAATGGTGAAGGCATGGTCGACAACACAGCGGCACGGAACAACCCGAAAATCTTGATCCAGAAAGCCAGCTTCCAGCGAAAGGTGCAGTTCACGCTCGCCGGCTCTGTTTCGAGCTGTCGTACCGACAAGGATGGTGAGTGTGTCGACAAGAAATAGCGGCTTCTCCCTGGTCGAGGTCTTGGTGGCCGTCGTGTTGCTGTCGATTGGGTTGCTGGGGCTGGCCAAGCTGCAATTCTGGGGGGTGCGTCATACTGGCAGTGCTTACTTTAGAACCCAGGCCACGCAGATCGCCAGTGAAACAGTGGAGCGGCTGCGGGCCAACCCGATTGGTGTTGCGGGTGGCAGCTACGAACTGAATCCCGATGGCTGCAAACCGGCGGTTTGTCCCATTTCGCAGCTCGATTGCCGTGGGGAGAGTTGTGAGCCTGAGGAGCTGGCGGCGTTTGATCTCAATGAACTGGCCTGTGGTGTGACAGGAGAGGGTGACCAGTTGGGTGTCGACGACCTGCTGCCTGACGGTGGCATGCGGGTAAGCTGTAGTGATTTGGCGAGCGGCGAGAAGGTTTGTCGCATCGAAGTCTGCTGGAGCGAGGCAGAAGCGCCTGGCGAGAGCAACGGCGTTGTTGCTTTGGAGGTGGTGCCGTGAAGCGGTGCAGGCAACAAGGTTTCTCGCTGGTCGAGATGATGGTGGCCCTGGTCATTGGTTTGTTCGTGCTGGCGGGCGTTGGCTCGGTCTATATTACCGGCAAGCGGAGCTACCAGGCGCGCGATGGCCTATCGCTGTTGCAGGAAAATGGGCGTACGGCGATCCGCTTAATCGAGCAGTCAGTGGTGCGGGCGGGGTATCCGATGTTTGCGGAGATTCAGCCAGTGGTACATGGGGCCGGGCAGCTGTTGTTGCTGCGGACAAAAACGGGAAAATCTGCGTCGAAAGCACTTGGCCTCGAGCTTGCTCGCGAAGGTACTGGTATCGAAGGGGATACATTAAGTATTCAATATCAACCGGTGAAGGATGCTGCCTGGGAGGATGGTGAAGACTGTGTCGGCAATGAAAGCGAGATCGATGGACGTGTCATCAGCACCTTCTTTGTCGAAAAAGGAACACTGAAATGCCGTGGTAGCGGAAAAGCGTCGGCAGAGCCGCTGGTCGACAATGTGATCTCCCTGCAGGTCGAATATGGCGAAGATGCCAACAGCGATGGTTTTGCCGATAAGTATTCCAGCTTGAATGATGTGGATGGCAACAACTGGAATAGAATCGTCGCCATCCGTATCGGGTTACTGATCAGCAGCGGTGAAGATGTGCTCGATGAACCAGTGAATAAAAAGCAGACATTTACGCTGGCGGGGCAGCAAGTGACTTTGAACAGCAAAAATGACAGGAAACTCTATCGTGTGTTTCAGACCACGATCCCGCTGCGAAATCGGATGCCGATTCTTTAATGATGAAGTACGAACTCAACAACGATCGAAACAGGCAGCGGGGTGCAGTCCTGGTCGTCGGCCTCGTCCTGCTGGTGGCGATGACGTTGATTGGGGTGACGGCAATGAAACTGACGACGCTGGACGAACGTATCGCCGGCAATGCGCAGCAGCGCCTCGGCACTTTTCAGGCGGCAGAATCCGCGCTGAAGGAGGCCGCTGTGTACGACAAAGTACTGTCCTGCTCGCATGAAAAATGTAACTGCCTGCCCGATGACGAAAATGCCTATGTCATTGCCGACCAGGAAAATTGCGAAACCGAGGGGTATGCACTGAGCCGTGCCTACCCATTTGGCCCGGATGTGGAGACTGGTGGTGAAACCATCCCCGCCATCGCAGGGATGAAACATGAAGGCGATGTGAACGTGTTTGGCAACAGCATCGGCGTCGATACATCGGTTGCCGGGCGACTGGTACGGATACGTGCGGTAACGGGGAACGATGGCAATGGAAGCGCCGCTGCCGTACATGACCTGCTTGTTGCGCCGGTTGGTTTGAGGAACAGATAATGCTTGAACTTGCAGAAAACATGCGTCGATTATCGCAGTATATGAAGCGGTTTGGCGTTGGCCTGATCACATGCTTGCTGCCGGCAATGTCCGTTGCGGATGATACTGAAATCTACCTCACCTCCTATGCCGCTGCTGGGCAGCCGAATATTTTGTTCGTTTTGGACAGTTCGGGAAGTATGAATGAAGCGCTGGAGGGTGACGGCGATCAAATCCGCTCACGCTACCAGGTTATGCGTGAAGTACTTGACGATGTGTTGGCGACCATTCCAGATACCGTCAATGTTGGTTTGCTGAATTATGGTGGTCACAGCGAAAAAGCCCAGGCCAATGGCATTCGTTATCCGGTAACCTCGTTGTCCGCCGTTGACGCAGATGGCAAGCCGCTGAACAAGGATGTTCGTCATGAAATCCTGGCTGAAATCGACAAGTTCAAGGTGGAGGGCTATACCCCCATCGTTCAATCGTTGTATGAAGCTGCGCTCTATTTTCGTGGCGAGGGAGTGGATTACGGTGCGACTGGAACGCAACAAAAAATTGCACACCCAGACTCCTATGTATCGGGCACTAAAGTACCGCTCGACCCTGGTGCTGGAGATATTAAGGAGTGTAATAAAACACGGAACGAGTGCTCAGCAGACGTATTGGCAAGCTGTAAGCCGACGACTCGTATCGAATACTACTGCACTGAGGGGGATTTGAACTGTCCGCCAATAGGGGTGTTAGGGTGCGAGCGCCAGGAGATACCAGCCGGAGAGTATACGGAACAATTTTGTAATGGAACGCTTGATGAAGCCGGGAACTGTTCAAGCTACGGTGAAAGGACTGTGCAGGTTGCAGCGCACGTCAACTACAACTGTCCTCAAGAGTTTTGCACTTACGAAGATCCTGCCAAGGCCAAATACAGTATTGAGGATGCGCGTTACCGTTCGCCCATCACAAAGGAGTGCCAGACTAACTATCTGGTGCTGATGTCCGATGGTAAGCCTGACGACGGGTTGGCGATTTCGGCAGGTGATCCTGTCGAGCACGACCCGGCTATTCTCGGCAAACTGGCAGATTCCTTCGATATTGCTGCCTGCGAGAATCTGGGGGATGGACAGTGCGGACCGGAATTGACTCGTTTTCTGGCGACTAAGGATCAGAGAGAAGCGCTGGAAGGTGATCAGCTGGTATCCACTTATGCCATCGCCTTTGCCGTAGAGCCTGAAGGTCAGGAGTATTTGCGTAAGCTTGCCTATCTGGGAGCGGAGGCCGAAGCAAACGGTGAGCAGGGCTTTTTTACCGCAAACAACCGCGAGCAGTTGAAAGAAGTTTTCAATAATATCGTCAGTAATATCGCTGTGGTCAATCACGACCTGGCGATCCCTTCCATATCGGTTGACCCTGAAACCGGGCTGACTCATGGCGACGAGGTCTTTTTTCCTTTCTTTCGTCCCGGCATTTCGCCGCGTTGGCCCGGCAATCTTAAAAAGTACAAGCTAGAGCGCAGTGATGAGGGTATCCGGGTTGTCGATGCGAGCGGAGCGCCCATTTATGATGACGACGGTAAGCCTGTGCAGGGTAGCCGCAGCTACTGGTTGCCGGATGCGGACCCGGCGGATGGTGGTGATATTGCCTCGGGTGGGGCTGCACGCTTGTTGGGCGCGGGCAGGACGATATTTACCAGTAGTGATAGTAACAAGCTGATCGCGCTCAATGCCGATACGGTGGAAGCCGACTGGTTCGGTGGTGGTGACCTCGCTGAGTTGATCGATTACGCGCGCGGCATCGATACGACAGCAGCAGCTGGCGTGCTAAAATATCGCCAGGAAATGGGCGATATTCTGCATTCCGCGCCGGTATTGGTGCCCTATGAAGATGGCCCTGATCTGGTTTTCGTTGCCACCAATGAAGGCTATCTGCATGCCATCGATACGGCGACCGGCATTGAGAAATTTGCCTTTATTCCCAAAGAACTGCTGCCGGTCATCAAGATCCGCAAGGACAACGATCTCGACGAACCGCATCCCTATGGTCTTGATGGGCATATAACCGTATGGCGCGACGATCGTGCTGTGGGTGAAAACGACAAACCAACTGGAAAAACCTTTCTTGTTGTCGGCATGCGTCGTGGCGGGCTTAACTACTATGCGCTTGATATTACGGACCCGGACAAGCCGGAGCTTGCCTGGGTTATTCGTGGGGGTGAGTCGGATTTTGAAAAGCTGGGGCAGACCTGGTCGCGTGTATTTCCCGCAGTTGTCCAATTAGATGAGACGCCGCAGCCGGTATTCATCTTTTCGGGAGGTTACGATCCAGAATACGATCAACCTGACCCGCAGCATCGCTTTGCAAAGAAGATCCGGGGAGGGGAGGGGAATGCGCTGTTTATCGTCGACGCGCGCACCGGGGAAAAAGTGGAGCAAGTGGAGCTCGGAGAGGATAGCGCCAGCATTCCCGCCAATCCCCGCATTATCGACATCGACAACAATGGCATTGCCGATCGCATCTATTTGACCGATATCGAAGGCCATCTTTTCCGCATCGACCTGCCCGATCCCGGAAATACATTGATGCCTGTCAGCGAAAAGGTCAACGAGCCCAGAACCGTTTTGCTCGCTGATCTGAGCAGTACCAGCCTGGGTGTGCCAAGACGATTCTACAACGAACCGGACGCGGCACTGGTGGTGCAAAATGGCATCCGCTTTATCACCTTGTCGCTGGGCTCCGGCTACCGGGCGCACCCGTTGATGAAGGACAAGGATATCGATCAGGATTACCTGTTTGTCGTCAAGGACAGGCATGTCTATCAGCTGCCGTTAGCGAAAAATGACAAGAGCTATCATTTAATTGTACCCGACGATCTGGCTGATATTCAGAACCTCAATGCGGGTAAATCGGCTTCGAAAACTGAGCAAAAGCCTTCCCAATATGGCTGGAAGTTGCCACTGAACAGAAAAGGCGGAGAAAAAGCGTTGGCCAAGGCGGTGACACTGAAAAACACCGTTTATTTCACGACCTTCGAGCCGGAGACCAAACCGGCTGCGGATGTCTGTTCCAATGCCTCACACACCGGGCGGGTATATGGGCTGGATGTGCGTACAGCCAAACCAGCACTGAAATTCGCCGATATCGAAGAGCCGAAACAAAGCATCGAATACACGACTTCGGATATCCCTTCTGAAGTGGTGCTCGTCGCATCACGTTACGAAAAAACCGTTGCTGGTAAAAAGGTAGTCAAAGGGGTCAAGTTCGATATTCTCGACAGTAAGCTCAAAGGGCTGGAATCGCCGACCTTCAGTGGCCTGAATAAATGGTACTGGGAGGTCGCCAAGTGAACCGTTGGGCAGGTGCCGGGTTTACCTTGCTGGAGTTGTTGATCACCCTTGCGGTGATCACCGTGTTGGGGATGATTGCGGTGACTTCATATTCGAGCTTTATTGTGCGGGGTTATCGCGCTGAGGCCAAGGTGGTGATGTCGGAAATTGCGCAAAAAGAGGAGCGCTATTTTTCTGCTTACCACAAGTATTTGCATGGTGATGACGCAGTAAAGCAATTTCGAGGTGATACAGCCGCAGATATTCGCTCCGAGCATGGCATGTACAAGGTTGATGTAAAGCCGAATGGTAACGGCTATCTGATTGAGGCTACCCCGGTGGCCGGTGAGCC
>CAZQXF010000086.1:0-9185 GCA_964596975.1 uncultured Thiotrichales bacterium
TTTGACGATGGCTTCTTCGTAAGCGGTTTTTTCGCCATTACGGAAACCGATATGCCGACCAACCAGCTTTCCACCAGCGTCGAACAATAGCGCCGTGGGCATCCCTTCGACCTGATATTTTTCCGCCAGCTTGCCCTCGGGATCACGGATTACCGTGAAGCTGACAGGGAACTTTTGCAGAAAGGCATCGGCGTCTGCCGAGTTTTCATCGAGATTCACGGCGATGATCCGCAGACCCCGATCCCTGTATTTTTCCTGCATCTGCGCCATCCACGGAAACGACTTTTTGCAGGGCACACACCACGAGGCCCAGAAGTCCAGATACACGACCTGCCCCTTGTGTTTCTCCAGGTCGAGTTTGGCTTCAGCAGCCACCATGACCGGCAGTAGAAAGCTGCAAATGACCCCCAGGGTCAAAAGACGACGGATATTCAGCATGGTCTCTCCCGTTGACCTATAACAACTGTTGAAGTCGCAGGCATCTACATAATTATAGGTGCGAGGCTAGGCGCAGGATCATAGCGACAAAACCAACCTGACTATAGTTACGGTTATGTCAGAAACCCGTGCTTGCGAGGCGGTCGTCAGCGCAAGATGTTGACAGCATCGATTCTGCGTGCTGGAATATAAAATATACTGACTGGTCTATTTATGACAAAACGCTCGGCAAAAGCAGAAGCCACTCGCCAACGCATCCTCCAAGCGGCAGACGGATTGTTCTATCGCCATGGCTATCATGCCACCGGCCTTGATTCGATCATCCGCGAGGCAGGCATTACCAAGGGCAACTTCTACTACTACTTCAAAACCAAGGAAGCCCTTGCCATCGCCGTGCTCGAATGGCACTTCGAACAGACAACCGAGGAAATGACGGCAATGCTACGGTCACAGCCACTCTCGCCACTCGAATCACTGTTTGCCATGCTCGAAGGAATCGCTGGCAGACAACATGCTCAGGCCAGTGAGGGCACCATCTGTGGCTGTATTTTCGGCAACTTCACGCTGGAAATGAGTACCGACAGCGAGGCTGTTCGGGCCAAGGTCGGGGCAATCTTCAAGCGCTATCGCAGAACCATTGCCAACATGCTCAGACAGGCTCAGTCAGCCAGGGAAGTCTCGCCTACGCTCGACCCCGATGCCCAGGCACACGTCGTCCTCAGCCTGCTCGAAGGGTCGATTCTGCTCGACAAGGCCAACCAGCAGCAGCAGGCCCTGCCCCAGGCTATCCGCTTCTTGCGCGAGACCCTGCCCATCCAGGCAAGCGAAGCCGACAGCGCATCACCACAACTCTGACCTGAAATCGTTATTGACGGCTGCAAACATTTTTCACCACATAACAGACTGACCAGTCTGTTTATTATCACCAACAGGAGTAAATCATGAACGACACTGTACTGATCAACCCCGCTAGCCCGACGGAAGACGAAAAGCGCGTCAACGCGATCTTTTCCGCAATCGAAAAATCACTGGGTTTCGTGCCGGACGGAATCAAGCTCTACGCCGTCAGCCCGCCCCTACTCGAATCGTTCGTTGGCGCCATCGGCTATTTTCGCGGCCAGGAAAGGCTCAGCCAGGAGCTGCTGGCATTGATCCGCTACGTCACGTCATCCCGGAACCATTGCAACTTCTGCATTGATTTCAACGAAGGCATTCTGCTGCAACTGGGAAAAACGCTTGATGTCATCCGCGCGGCGGCTGATGACCTGGACAAAGCACCACTGCCCGAGAATGAAAAAGCCTTGTTGCAGTTCGCCCTCGACGCACTGGAACAGCCCGAAGCAATCGACAGTTCGAGGATTGATGCACTCAAGGCCAGGGGATGGGAAGATCGTGACCTATTCGATGCGGTATTTGTTGCCGCCAACAATCGTGGTTTTACAACCCTGCTGAAGACCTTTAACGTCGATCATCAAGGCGCGCTGGGGTAGAGGCATCCACCTCAACTCGGGTTTCGAAGTCCTTTCTCTCCCTGGGGAGAGAAAGGATATGACGCTTGAACCAGTGGTCGGAAACACAGGGTGCACGCGATTGCCGCACGCACCATTGGCCCGAATAGCAACACCACTTATTCGACGGTTACACTCTTGGCCAGGTTCCGTGGCTGGTCGACATCCGTCCCTTTCAACACAGCCGTGTGATAAGACAGCAGTTGCAGATAGACGACATTGACGATCGGCGCCACGACGCTAGGTGCCGGCTCAATCTCGACAACACGGATATTCTCGGAATCGTCGTCGAAATTACTGACATCGTCGGCGAAAACATAGAGAAGTCCACCACGTGCGCGAACCTCTTCGAGGTTCGATCGCAGTTTTTCCAGCAGATCGTTGCTGGGTGCCACGGTGACGACCGGCATGTTCTCATCCACCAGCGCCAGCGGCCCGTGTTTCAGCTCACCGGCCGGATAGGCTTCGGCATGGATGTACGATATTTCCTTGAGCTTTAGCGCACCTTCCAAGGCAATCGGGTATTCAACGCCCCTGCCCAGGAACAGCGCGTGTTCCTTGTCGAGGAATTCGTTGCACAGTTCCTCGATCTCGGCATCGCGGTTGAGGGCAAGCTCAATCAGATCTGGCAGATTGTTTAGCGCAGTGACGATTTCCGCTTCTTGCTCGGCCGCCATACCATGATGCTTGCCGACGGCGACCACGAGCAGCATCAGCGCCACCAGCTGGGTAGTGAACGCCTTGGTGGAAGCGACGCCGATTTCGGGACCCGCGTGGGTCATCAGCATCAGGTCGGATTCGCGCACCAGCGAACTTTCGGGCACGTTGCACACGGCCAATGAGCCAAGATAGCCTCGTTCCTTGGCCTGCATCAGCGCCGCCAGCGTATCGGCAGTCTCGCCAGACTGCGAAATAGTGACAAACAGGCAGTTATCGGGAACCACCGGGTTGCGATAACGAAATTCGCTGGCAACCTCGATGTTGCAGGGAATGCCGGTAAACGATTCGAACCAGTAGCGGGCGCACATCCCGGCGTGATAGCTGGTACCACAGGCGACGATCTGGATTGTCTTGACCTTTTCAAACAGCTCACCGGCGTTGTTACCGAATACGCTGTCGAGCACCGAGTTATCGGTCACCCTGCCCTGCAGCGTCTCGCTGACCGCCTTGGGCTGCTCATAGATTTCCTTGAGCATGTAATGCTTGAACTTGCCACGCTCGACACTGCTGTCACTCTGCACCGAGGTCTTGGTTTCACGTTCGACCGGGTTCAGCTCAGTATCGAACAGCTCGATCTTGTCACGTCGGATGCGGCCGAGATCGCCGTTTTCCAGGTAGATGAAGCGGTGCGTGACCGGTAGCAGCGCCTGCACGTCCGAAGCAATGAAGTTCTCAGCGATGCCCAAGCCCACAACCAGCGGACTGCCTTCGCGGGCGATGACCATAGTCGACGGATCGTCGCGGCAGATGACACCCAGGGCATAGGCACCCTTGAAATCTCGGATCGCCGTGGCGACGGCCTCGAGCAGGTCACCCGTTTCATCATAGTAACGGGTAATCTGGTGGACAATCACCTCGGTATCGGTTTCCGATGTGAAGACATAGCCCTGTGCCTTCTGCTGCTCTCGCAGTTCCTCAAAATTCTCGATAATGCCGTTGTGCACGATGGCGATCGTGTCATTGCAAATATGCGGATGCGCATTGTTCTCCGACGGTACGCCGTGCGTGGCCCAACGCGTGTGTGCAATGCCCAAACCGCCCGGCAGTGGCTGCTCGGCCAGCGCGGCTTCCAGCTCGGCCACCTTACCAAGCCGACGATGCCGGGTGATCTCGTGCTCTGGCGTGACCACCGCCAGGCCGGCTGAGTCATAACCCCGGTATTCCAGGCGCTTGAGGCCCTCGATCAGTATCGGATAGACATCCCTCTGCGCTACGCCCCCAACGATTCCGCACATATTACTTTTCTCCTTTTACCGGCCTCTTCCAGCCGGTGATATTGATCTGTTTAGCCCTGGTCAGCGTCAGCGTGTGCCGAGGCGCTTCTCTTGTAATGGTCGAACCAGCACCTATCGTGGCGCCTTCGTTGATCTTCACCGGCGCAACCAGCGCGGTGTTGGAACCAATGAAGGCATGGTCACCAATTTCGGTGAGATGCTTGTTGGCGCCGTCGTAATTGCAGGTGATGGTGCCGGCACCGATATTGACGCTCTCGCCAATCACCGCATCACCCACATAGCTGAGGTGATTGACCTTGCTGCCCTTCCCGACGACCGCCTTCTTGGTCTCGACGAAGTTACCGACCTTCGCCCCCTGCTTCAGTTCGGTAGCCGGACGCAGCCGCGCGAACGGGCCGATATTACAGTCGTCAGCAACGCTCGAGTCTTCGATGATGCAGTTATCGAGAATGGTTGTGTTGTCGCCGATCGTCGAGTTGATAATGTGACAGTTCGCGCCAATGCTGACATTGTCCCCGATTGATACCCTGCCCTCGAAAATGCAATTGATGTCGATACTGACATCCATACCGATCTGATGGATTTCACCCCGCAGATCAAAACGGTTTGCATCGGCCAAGGTCACTCCCTGCTCCATTAGCGAGTGGGCTGCGCGCTGTTGGAATACGCGCTCCAGCGCATTGAGCTGCACCTTGTCGTTAATGCCGCTCACCTCGCTTTCACTGGCGGCGACCATGCCGTGTACCACACCACCCGCGGCAACACAGGCTTCAATGCAGTCGGTCAGGTAGTATTCGCCTTGGGCATTTTCGTTGCTCAGCCCGGCCAGATAGCTAGCCAGATCGTCACGTGTCGCACAGAGAATGCCGGTGTTGCCTTCGGTAATAGCGAGTTCTTCAGCGCTGGCGTCTTTCTGCTCGACGATGCGCTGGACGCTGCCATCGCTGGCGCGAACAATGCGACCATATCCAGCGGGATTGGACAGCTCGACCGACAGCAAAGCCATCTGCCCCGGGCGTGCCGCAGCGGTCAGTGATTCGAGCGTTCGCGCTGTGATCAATGGCACGTCGCCATAAAGTACGAGAACATTGGCGGCGCTAACGCTCGGCATCGCAACCTGCACGGCGTGGCCCGTACCCAGCTGTTCTTCCTGCAGCACCCATTTGATGTCCGCATCGTCGATCGCAGCCTGGAGCTGGTCGGCACCATGACCTGCGACAACAATCACTTGTTTGGGATTTAGCCTTCGAGCGGTATCGATGACATGCTTCACCAATGGCTTTCCAGCCAGTGGGTGAAGGACTTTTGGCAAACGGGATCGCATCCGTGTGCCCTTGCCTGCGGCAAGAATGATGACTGCCAGATCCATGCGGGTCCTACTTCAAGATTGAGAGTTTGAATAGCCGGCTATCAGCTGCCAGAGCCTGTCTCCGAACAATAGCGCCGGTGCTCGTTTTCGCCTGGATAGATGCCAATGCGTGAACACATATCTATCGACCTCCCGAGCGGTTGATAGTTTCAGGCGGACAGGTTGCCAACACAGCGAGTCGGCTAGCCGGGTCAAAATGCCGGGAAAACACGGCGATTGTAACTTGTCCGGGCGAAAAAAAAGGCAGCCGTGGGCTGCCTTTTTTAACCCGTTCACAGATTGTGTCCAGGTTACTGTCGATTTGTGCGCTAACGCGCCTTCTTGCGAATCTTCTCCAGCATTTGCAGCTGGGCCATCGCTTCGAGCAGTTCAGATTTCGCCTTGGCGAACTCGATGGTGTCTTCCTGGCTTTGCATCGCCTCTTCAGCACGTGCTTTGGCTTCAAGTGCCTTGGCCTCATCGAGGTCTTGGGCACGAATGCCGGTATCCGCCAGCACAGTGACCACATGGGGCTGAATCTCCACCATGCCACCACTGACGAAGATCGAAGACTCTTCTCCCGCCATCTTCACCCTGACTTCACCGGGCTTGAGCCGGCTGATCAGCGGCGTGTGCCGCGGCAGCACCCCGATCTCTCCCATTTCAGCAGGAATAAAAACTTCCTCGGCAGTACCGGAAAAGATCGCGCCTTCCGCACTGACAATATCGACATGCATGGTCATGGCCATAATTCGCCGCCTCTTTCGTTACGACATCGACTTGGCTTTTTCGATAACCTCATCGATCGTGCCAACCATATAGAACGCCTGCTCCGGCAAATCATCATATTCCCCATCGACGATGGCCTTGAATCCGGCAACCGTATCCTTGATGGAGACGTACTTGCCTGGCGCCCCGGTGAACACTTCGGCTACGAAGAACGGCTGCGACAGGAAGCGTTGTACCTTCCGCGCCCGCGCCACGACCAGCTTATCCTCTTCCGACAGCTCATCCATGCCAAGAATCGCGATGATGTCTTTCAGCTCCTTGTAGCGCTGCAAGGTATTCTGCACGGCCCGCGCAACATTGTAGTGTTCCTCGCCAACAACCTGTGGGTCGAGCTGGCGTGACGTGGAATCCAGAGGATCAACCGCCGGGTAGATACCGAGCTCGGCAATCTGCCGCGACAGTACCAGGGTCGCGTCGAGGTGCGCGAAGGTGGTCGCCGGAGAGGGGTCAGTCAAATCATCCGCAGGTACATAGACGGCCTGGAAAGAGGTGATGGAGCCGGTTTTGGTCGAGGTGATCCGCTCCTGCAACGCACCCATCTCTTCCGCCAGCGTCGGCTGATAGCCTACCGCAGAAGGCATCCGACCCAGCAGCGCCGATACCTCGGTACCCGCGAGGGTATAACGGTAGATGTTATCGATAAACATCAGCACGTCACGGCCTTCATCGCGGAAGTACTCGGCCATCGTCAGGCCGGTCAGCGCCACGCGCAGGCGGTTGCCCGGCGGTTCGTTCATCTGGCCATACACCAGGGCTACCTTGTCGAGAACACCAGCCTCGCTCATTTCATGATAGAAGTCGTTACCTTCCCGGGTACGCTCACCAACACCGGCGAATACGGACAGACCTTCCTGCTGTACCGCGATATTGTTGATCAACTCCATCAGTGTCACGGTCTTGCCGACACCAGCACCACCAAACAGGCCCACCTTGCCACCTTTGGCGATCGGCATGATCAAGTCGATGACCTTGATGCCGGTTTCCAACAGTTCGACTGATGCCGCCTGCTCATCATAGCTCGGTGGATCACGATGGATCGGCATCAAGCGTTCAGCATCGACATCACCAGCCTCATCGACAGGCCGACCGAGTACATCCATCACGCGACCCAGTGTTCCCTGGCCGACAGGCACGGATATGGGTGCCCCTGTACTCGCCACCGCCATGCCGCGCCGCAAGCCATCGGTGGTACCCATAGCGATGGTACGTACCACGCCGTCACCCAACTGCTGCTGAACTTCGAAGATCAGCTCCCCTTCGTCCAGCGTCAGGGCGTCATATACTTTTGGTACTTCGGAACGTGGGAATTCAACGTCCACGACCGCGCCGATGATTTCGACGATATTTCCAGAACTCATGAAGTGTTCCTCTTTACTAATCTTAATTCGTTAGTAACTACTCAGCTCACCACTGGAATGCGCCATCTCTGCGTTGGGAAATGGTCGTTTACACGCGTAAACTCACATTTCCCGCCTTGATCTGACGCATTCCAGCGGCAATCTGAGCAGTTCCGATTCTATCTCGGCGAAGGCTGAATGGTTACATTCGTTAAATTCCGCAGCCTCAGCCAATAGCAGCCGCACCACTGACGATCTCGGAAATTTCCTGGGTGATCGCGGCCTGACGTGCCTTGTTGTAGATCAACTTCAACTCATCGATCATGTCACCGGCATTGTCGGTGGCGGCCTTCATCGCCACCATGCGAGCAGACATTTCACAGGCGATGTTTTCAACCACGCCCTGATAGACCAGCGACTCGACATAGCGCATCAGCAAGCCGTCAAGAACTTCCTTCGAATCCGGCTCGTAGATGTAATCCCAATGATGCTTCAGCTCTTCATCGCCGGACGGTTCGACCGGAATCAACTTCGTGACTTTCGGTTGCTGTGTCATCGAGTTGACGAACTCGTTTTCGACCAGATAGAGGCGATCGATGCTGCCATCGTAGAAGTGATCGAGCATCACCTTCACCGTGCCGATGAGCGTATCGAGATGGGGTGTATCGCCCAAATGGGAAACACTGGAAGCGATATTGCCGATACGTTTGAAAAACGCTTCGGCCTTGGCACCAATCAAACAAAGGTCGATCGGAATATCCTGTTCGTGCCATGCTTCCATCGAATTCATGGCTTCCTTGAACAGATTGATATTGAGGCCGCCACACAGACCACGATCGGTCGAGATGACGATATACCCGACCCGCTTGACCTCGCGCTCCTGCAGGAATGGATGTTTGTACTCCGGGTGCGCCATGGCCAGATGGCTGATGACCGTGCGCATCTTCTGCGCATAGGGCTTGGTCGCCTCCATGCGCTCCTTGGCGCGGCGCATCTTGCTCGCGGCCACCATTTCCATGGCCTTGGTGATCTTTTGAGTATTGGTAATACTCTTGATCTGCGTGCGTATCTCTTTACCAACTGCCATGATCGGCCTCGCTTACCAGGTATTGTTGGCTTTGAAATCTTCCAACGCCTTTTTCATCTCGGCTTCGATTTCATCGTTGAAGTCGCCATTTTCGTTGATCTTCGCCAACAGATCGGCGTAGTCCGAATTCAGAAAACTCAGCATCGCCGCTTCGAAGTCAACCACCTTGGTCGCGTCGACGTCGTCGAGAAAACCTTCGTTGGCAGCGTACAACGAGAAAGCAATTTCAGCCACGCTCATGGGTGAGAACTGATTCTGCTTCATCAGTTCAGTCACGCGCTTGCCGCGCTCGAGCTGCTGCCGGGTCGCGTCATCGAGATCGGAAGCAAACTGCGAGAAAGCCGCAAGCTCACGATACTGAGCCAACGTCAGGCGGACGCCGCCACCAAGCTTCTTGATGATCTTGGTCTGCGCCGCGCCACCAACTCGCGATACCGACAGACCGGCATCGATCGCCGGACGAATACCGGAGTTGAACAGGTCGGTATCGAGGAAGATCTGGCCATCGGTGATCGAGATGACGTTGGTTGGTACGAAGGCCGAGACGTCGCCGGCCTGGGTTTCGATAATCGGGAATGCGGTCAACGAACCGGTTTGGCCTTTGACCTTGCCCTCGGTGAATTTTTCGACATAGGCCGCGCTGACACGCGAAGCCCGCTCCAGCAGACGCGAATGCAGGTAGAACACGTCACCGGGATAGGCTTCACGACCAGGCGGGCGACG
>CAZQXF010000087.1:0-9181 GCA_964596975.1 uncultured Thiotrichales bacterium
ATGAGCACTTCCAACGCAGAGTTGGCGCACACAGGGGGTAAGCTGAGCAGTTACGTCCGAAGTACCCCAACTGCGATCACTGTCACAGCTCATGAACCAATCGCAGCACCGATCGACCGTACATGCTTGATAGCAATACGCTGAAGGCTCAGAATACCCGCCTTCTCACGTTGCAGGTATATACAAACAATGGGACTGTTCAGACGCTCCAAATCGAAGAAGAATCTCGACACACCCATCGATCCCGCGACGCTGGTTGAGGGTAAAACCGTTTCGGTGCTATTTGTCTGCATGGGCAATATTTGCCGTTCTCCTACCGCACAAGGTGTATTTTCACGCTTGGTCAATGAAGCCGGGCTGGAGGACAAGATTGGCATCGATTCTGCGGGTACAATCTCCTACCATGTTGGAAGACCACCCGATTCACGCGCACAGACCGCTGCCAAAGGACGTGGCTATGATCTGAGTGAGTACAGGGCGCGACTGGTCGAAGCCATTGATTGTGAACGCTTCGATTATATTCTGGTCATGGATGAAACCAATATGCTCGACGTCCGCAGTGTCGTGCCAAAATCCTGCTGGGGCAAACTGCGCCTGTTCCTCGATTTCGACCCAGCAGGACGCAAGGGAAGAGAAGTGCCCGATCCCTATTCTGGCGGAGCAAACGATTTCGAACGCGTGCTCGACCTGGTTGAAAAAGCCGCCGCCGGGTTACTTGACCACATGCGCAAGACACACAACCTGTGAACCTCGCAGGTTCAACTGGTTTTATCTGAAATCACCGAACTGTTACAATACGCCCCGTTCAGTCCCCGTGGCACAACTGGATAGCGCGACGCCCTCCTAAGGCGTAGGT
Source organism: uncultured Thiotrichales bacterium (assembly GCA_964596975.1). Lineage (GTDB taxonomy): Bacteria > Pseudomonadota > Gammaproteobacteria > UWMA-0217 > UWMA-0217 > JALSHZ01. The sequence continues at coordinate 857 of CAZQXF010000087.1, forward strand.
TGCAGGTTCGATTCCTGCCGGGGACGCCATATCCTCGCATGAGCCATATCTAACGAAGGCGTGCGGCCATCATCCACCTAATGACGAGTTTGTGCCTGGGCAGGCTCACCAGAAACAGGGAGAAGACGAAATGAACCATATAGACAACGTGCGCAGCGGCTCTAGACCCCACCTACAATCATCATTACCAGCACTTCCCAGCCTCGAATAGTGACACCAGCTCTATCGCCCCGCGCCCATCAATGCGCCACGCGGGCCATGCGAATACTTAAAAACGCCCTGCAGTTTCCTGTAAATATTAACTCGCGTAAAGCTACGAGGCATATGGCTCAAGCATACAAGCTGATTGTTCTGTTATTTTTCATTCTCTCGATACTCATTGCCTGCGATCCCGGACCCGGGCTTTTACCAAGCACTGCCGACAACAATGAGGCAACACTTCCTAGTGCCAATCCCGTTGCGTCACCATTGCCTACTGTAGCGCCAACATCAACAGTCGATGACCCATCAGCAGGCGATCCCGCCCCCTATCGTCAGCCTACCGAAATCCCACCAGGATTATTCTACACGGCTGATGAGCTAGCCATCTGGAACAACCGACGCTTGAATGGCGCATACAAGGAACACTGGGACACCAGGATATTCGCCAATGCACAATTGTTCCTGGACGGTTCTAAAGACACTGTTCCTTGGGCCGGACAAACCAAGCATGCATGCTGGGACACAACATCAGATAACCAGCCAGACGTCAACGGCCCACAGGGCATGTGGGCCAACAGCGCAGGCTTCGTATTTCGTGTATTAGACTATGCTAAAGACAGTGATGCCAAACAATATCTCAATAAAGTGAAGGCATATCTGCTCGCTCATACCAAAATCTCTGGGATAGATTTTTCTGACAAAACGAGATGGTGCACCAAATCCATCCGCGAACAGGGTTCGATGCAGTTCCTGGGTGCTTGGCTCAGGCGCATTGCAGTCACCTATTCTTGGATCAAAAACGATTTGGCAGCAACCGACCGCACACGTTTTGAGACATGGTTAAATACAGCCGGAAACTATATCGTCGGCCACACCGAATGGTTCATCGAAAAGTCGTTCTCTGACCGATACAACAACAAATATCTCTGTGATGGAAAGTATTGTCCGGGACGGATTAGCGACCCAGAATTCTTGTACTCAGGAGGTCCCAAACATTTCCAGATACATGACACATGGAACAATCGCACATCCGTTGTGGCTTCCGCCGCTGGCATTATTGGAATTCTTACCAACGACCCCATTTTGACTGACAAAGGAGCGAGATTTTTCAGAGAGTCGTTACGATATTCAGTTTGGCCGGACGGCACCTATGTGGACATTATTCGCACAAGCCCAGGGGCAACGAACGCCTTCTCATACCCCATGGCATATCTTGGCTCCATGTGCACACTGGCTGATGCACTCGCCCGGATGGGTGACAGATCACTTTACGACTATTCAACGTCTGAAGGTATGGCAGGAACTGAATCGACAAGTGATCAACCACCCAAAAGTATCCGCGCGGTGATAAAGCATCTAGCAGGGCAAGTTGACGGAACCATCGTAAAATATGGAAGCGGGAAGGATCATGTGCCAGACAATATCATCAACACGACGAATACCGGAGGCTACGGTGATGGCAATATCTCCGACGTATTCATGGCGCAGTCCAATATCTATTACCGAGATCCGTATATCACCTCGATCTATTCTAGAACAGCTCCTGGCACACCACCGAGACCCCAATATACGTCGAGCGGCTTCGACCAATTCACCGGTGACTGGGGAACCTACCCCGATGTCATTTTTATGTTCGGAGGCCTGGAAGGTAAAACCTGGCCATATCCCTCGGACGTTCAAGACAGAACTAGCAGTGATTAAGACTCACCTACCCGGCTAGCACAGAAAAACTCGATAGTCATCTAACACCTAACGTACAATCCCGCGCTCACTATTCTCGATAAAATCGACGAATGCCTTGACGTCTGGAAATTCATCCACTAACGCCTGTACTTCGGCAAGCGCATTATTTCTATCACGACCACGAATCAACAATTTGAATGCCTGCGATAGCGCCCGGATCGCATCTGCAGAAAACCCCCGACGCTTGAGCCCTTCTTTATTGATCCCGATGGCACGGGCGTAGTTACCCGAGGCGATTGTATAAGGCGGTAAATCACGGTTTAACGCGGTACCCATGCCGGTAAAAGCGTGGGCACCAATTTCACTGAACTGGTGTACGAGGGTGAAACCACCAAGAATCGCATAATCACCAATCGTCACGTGTCCCGCGAGTGATGCACCGTTGGAAAATACGGTGTTGTTGCCGATAACACAGTCGTGCGCGACGTGAACATAGGCCATGATCAGGTTGTCATCTCCGATCACCGTTTCACCATGCCCAGTCACTGTACCCCGATTGATCGTACAATATTCACGAAAGGTATTGCGATCACCGATCCGCAATCGCGTCGGCTCACCGTTATATTTGAGATCCTGTGGCGCTTCGCCGATCGAACAAAATTGATAGATGCGATTGTCGCGGCCGATGCTGGTAGGTCCATTGATGACAACATGGGGGCCGATCCAACAGCCAGGCCCGATGTCGACATCGGCTCCTATCACGGCATACGGACCAATTGTCACATCATCGCTGATCCGTGCTGCCGGATCGACAATTGCACGCGAATCGATCAAGCGGAGTTCTCCTTCTTCGCGCACATCAGCAGTGCCGAAGCAACGGGTTTTCCATCAACCGAGGCGACTGCCTCGACCTTGATCATGTTGCGTTTTTTTGACACTGGCTTGATTGACAACATGAGTTGATCGCCAGGAACAACCTGCTGACGAAAGCGAACATTGTCAATCGATACCAATAGAAACACGAAGTCCGTTGATTCACCAGCGGCGGCCCGGCAAGCGTAGTCGTACACGCCACAAGCCTGCGCCAGAGCTTCTATGATCAGCACACCAGGGAAGATCGGCTCTTGCGGAAAATGACCCTGAAAAAACGGCTCGTTGACTGTCACGTTCTTCAGCGCAGTCAGCGACTCGCCCGGCGTAAACTCAACGACCCGATCGACCAGCAGCATCGGAAAACGGTGCGGCAGGTAAGCCATGATTTCCGCAATCGTCATTCCGATATATTCTTCAACACTATTTGTCATCGGCTTCCTGCAATTTTCCTTCCAGTTTTTTCAGACGGCGCGCAATATCATCCAATTCGCGATACCGCAGATAGTTTCGGCGCCATTTACCTGTCGGCTGTAACGGCGTCTCGGAGGAATAACTCCCCGCCTCGGAAATGCTCTGCGCAACGAAACTCCGCCCCGTCACCATCACCCCATCAGCGATCTCGATGTGTCCAGTAATACCAACGCCACCACCTATCGCACAGCGTTCGCCCACCACGGTACTCCCGGCAATGCCGGTACACCCCGCGATCGCGGTATCACGCCCGATCTTGACGTTGTGTGCTATTTGAATCAAATTGTCCAGCTTAACACCGTCGCATATTACAGTATCCTCGACGGCGCCGCGATCAATCGTCGTGTTCGCGCCAATCTCAACATCATTGCCGATCACCACACCGCCAATCTGTGGGATCTTCACCCACTGTCCGTCGTCATTTGCAAAGCCAAAGCCATCGGCTCCAATGACCGCACCGGGGTGTAACAGACAGCGTTCGCCAACAACGACGCCCGACATCAACGTGACATTTGGCTCCAACACCGTGCCAGCACCGACGGTTACGCCATCCTCGATGACGCAGCCCGGCAATACGACCACGTCCTTCCCAAGCTCGGCACCTGCGCCAATGAAACAATGGGCCCCGATATGCACTGAAGCATCGAGCCTTGCACTCTCATCGATCATCGCAGAAGGATGGATGCTCGGCGCATAGCGACGAGGTGGATGGAGCAGCTGTGCGGCACGAGCATATCCGAGATACGGATCAGTGGCGATCAGCGCGGTAACGGAGGCTGGGCAATCAGGCAGCTGCGCTGCCGCCAAAATAACCGCCGAAGCAGACGTATCACGCAAGAATGGCAAATACTTTGCCGAGGCGAGAAAACTCAGCTCGCCTCGAGATGCCTTACGCAAATCATTGACACCATCCAGCACCACATCACTGTCCCCTTGCAGCTCGAACTGCAATCGCTCAGCGAGTTGGCCGGCAGTGATTTTCACGATCGTTACTTGCCAGGATTTTTCTGCAAACGAGCAATGACCTTGTCGGTAATATCAATACGTTTGCTCACATAGAGCACGCTTTCACTGACAATCAAATCATAATTTTCAGCTTCAGCGATGTCGACAATCGCCTTATAGATATCGCTCTGTAAACTACCCAGCGCCTGATTTCGCGCCTCACTAAAATCAGCAGCAAAAGCATCAGACTTGCGTTTGAACTCTCGCACGCGTTCGCGCAACGCATTCTCCGCTTTCTCTCGCTCGGCAGCCGACATCACTTCACGATCTCGACGATAGTTGTCTTGCAGCTTCTTGATCTCGTCTTGCTCATCGATCAACTGTTTTTCGCGCTCGGCGAATTCGGCCTTGATCTTTTCGCTGGCACGTTTGACTTGTGGCGCAGACTCCATCAAACGCGCCATGCTGACCGCGCCAATCTTCGTCTCAGCCTGAACCGCGGTAGCGCCCACGGACATGACGATCGCCAGCAGCAGCGAACCAAGCAATTTAGTTTTCATTTTCAACTTCTCCTGAATTTCAACTGACAGCAATAACAAAGATCAAAAGGACGCGCCGATACTGAACTGAAATTGCTGGGTAGAGTCTTCCTCTTTGTCATTCAGCGCATCAGCCAGGCTGAACACCAGCGGGCCGACGGGAGACAACCATTCAAATGACAAACCAGCCGACATCCTGACCTCGCCCTTGTCGAACCCATCGACATCATCGAACACATTGCCCGCATCAACAAACGCCCCCATTCTTACAGAGCGATTTTCTTTTGCGAACGGTGCCGGGAAAAACAACTCAAGGCTCGCCAAGGTCCTGAAGTTGCCACCAAACGGATCGTTCGTCGAAACCGAGCGTGGTCCAAGGCTGTTCGCACGATAACCCCGAACCGAGCGGATACCCCCGGCATAATACTTCTCGAAAAACGGCAGGTCACTGGTTTCATTGTAGCTATCACCATAAGCAAGGTCTGCCATACCCTGCAATGTAAAGCGTTTGCCCAATGGAAACAGTAAGACGTTGCGGTAGCTCAGTTTGAAATAGTCTAGGTCGGAACCAGGTGCAGCGACCTCCAGGCGCAGGCGCTGCAGATTTCCCTCCGAGGCAAATACGGTGCGGTCCCTGGTATCGTGCGTAAATGTCGAATTTAGCGTGAATTCGTCATAGCTGTCACCATTGGCAGCGACGAAGTCCTTGATCTCCAGTGGCGAACTGTCGCTGGTCTTGATATGGATATTCTCATAGTTCAAGCTGAGACGCAGTCCATCGTACTCGGTCAGCGGAATACCGTAACTGACACCCAGTCCCCAGCGGTCTGCCAGATAATTGACCACGTCCAGTTTCCCCGCATCGGTCTTGCGATAGAAGGCGTTGAAACCTCGGGATATTCCATCGATCGTATAATATGGATTGGTATAGGAGACACTATAGACAGTGTTCGATGAACTGTTGTTGAAATTGACCGACAAGCGCTTACCGGAGCCAAAAGCGTTCTCCTGGCTAAAGGCAAGATTGATCAGTAAGCCTTGGGCCTGAGAATATCCCATGCCAGCGGAAAAGCTGCCCGCCAGACGCTCAGTCACGGTCACTTCCAGATCGACAAGATCATCCCGGCCGGGGACACGTTTGCGTTCAATATTGACTGTTTCAACAAATGGCAGACGTTGAATTCGGACGCGCGAGCGTTTGATCTTGGTCGACGAATACCAGCTACCCTCAAGCTGCCGCATTTCTCGACGAAACACCTCATCCCGCGTTTTCGAATTACCAAAAAACATGATCTTGCGTACGTATACGCGCTTGCCCGGGTCAACGACGAAGTCCAGTTCAACGGTATTGCTGTCCTCATCGATTTTCGGCAAGACATTGATATCGGCAAAAGCAAATCCTTCACTGCCAAGATCGTCCTTCATCTCCCGAATTGAATCAGCAATTTTCGCCCGCGAAAAAGTCTCGCCTTCCTCCACCTTTACCGCATCGGCGAGTTCACTGGCCTTGCCAGCCGTCTTGCCCTTGATTTCCACGTCGCGCACCGTGTAGCGATCGCCCTCACTAACGTTAATGGTGATATAGAGGTCCTTCTTATCCGGCGTCAACGTCACCTGTGTCGAATCGATCGTGAAGTTGAGATAGCCGCGATCCATATAGAACGCGCGCAGTATCTCGAGATCGGCTTCCAGCTTCTGTTTCGCGTACTTGTCTTTTGAACTGAGGAACGCCCACCAGGATGGCACGCCGGAATTGAAATTTTTCATCAATTCCTCATCGCTGAAGTGTTCGTTACCGAGGATCTCAACGCGCCGGATTCGTGTGACCACCCCTTCGGAAATATCAATGGCCAAATCGACGCGGTTGCCATCGAGAGGCTTCTCCTTGGACTCGATCTTGACGTTGTATTTACCCTGCGCCAGATATTGTTCGCGCAACTCACGCTCGATACTGTCGAGAACAGAACGGTTGAAGACACGCCCCTTGTCGATCCCCGCCTTGCGCAGCGCATCTTGCAGCGTCTCGGTATCAATGCTTTTGTTGCCTTCGATCGTGATATTAGCAATGGCGGGGCGCTCACGAACCTTGATCACCAGCGTATTGCCATCGAACCCGAGCTTGATGTCATCGAAAAAACCACTCTTGTAGAGGGACTTGATGATCTTCGATGTCTCGACGCCCGGTTTTATCTTATCGCCGACATCGACAGGCAAATGTGCAAACACGGCGCCCTTGGACACCCGCTCCAATCCGACGATACGAATATCATCTATCTTGCGTGCATCTGCCGCATACACACTACCGCAGGCAACTACCAGCAATAGCAAAAAAGCCGTAAGACGCATCGACATTAACTAAACAACCTATTGAAATCATTGAAAAACGCCAGCCCCATCAGCACTGCCAGCAATCCCAGACCAATACGCTGACCAACCGCCTCAGCGGTCTCGGAAAGCGGAGACCCTTTCACCGCCTCGATCAGGTAAAACAGCAAATGACCGCCATCGAGAACCGGTATCGGTAGCAGATTGAGGACACCGAGGCTGACACTGACGATGCCGAGAAAACCAAGAAACGCGGAGACACCAATCAACGCGGACACCCCCGCATACTGGGCGATGGTAATTGGGCCGCTCACATTGTCCAGCGAAGCCTGACCCGTCAGCATCTTGCCCATGAAGCGTAGTGTGAGTATCGACATATCCCAGGTTCGCTTCACACCCTGGATAAAAGCCGTCACGGGGTTGTAACGCACCTCGACACGGTGAGCCGCCAGCAGCTTGTCATCAACCTGAGGTATGGCGCCAACCCGCCCGATACTGAGCTTGCCATCATCAACGGCTTCCAGTTGCACCGGAAAAGTCAGCCTCTCGCCATCACGCTCCACCACGAAGTCGACCCTTTCACCGGGTCGGGATCGCACCGCAGCCACCAGATCCTGCCACACATCGACCGGGGTTCCAGCGATTTCAACCACCCTGTCTCCTGCCCGTAACCCCGCCCTGGCGCCAGGCCCACCGTCGACGAGACGGCCAAGCACCGCTGGCACCTGCGGTCGCCAGGGGCGAATGCCAATGTTCTCCAAAATGTCACCCTCACCAAACAGCTGTCTGCTGTCAGCAAGATCCAGCGTTCGTTGCACGGTCGCCCCATGTTCATCGACCAGCGTCAGCGCTACCGCCCCTTTATCCATCGCGTTATTGATAATCGAAAGTGCAGCATTCTCCCAGGTCGGCGTCTGCTTGCCGTCTACCGCAGCGATTGTCCAGCCAGCTTCGACACCTGCATGCGCGGCGGGGGATTCTGGCAGTACTTCGCCAATTTCCGGTTTGAGACCATTGACGCCAACCATGAACATCAGCATGTAGGCGACGATGGCAAACAGAAAATTGAACACCGGCCCTGCAGCGACAATGGCAATGCGCTTGCCAACGCTCTGGCGATTGAAGGCGCGATCACGCTCGGCCTCTGGCACTTCCCCCTCACGCTCGTCGAGCATCTTGACGTATCCGCCCAGGGGAATGGCGCCAATCACGTATTCCGTCTGATCAGCGCCTGCGACCTTGCGCCACAGCGGTGCGCCGAAACCGATCGAGAAGCGCAGTACCTTGA
>CAZQXF010000088.1:0-9161 GCA_964596975.1 uncultured Thiotrichales bacterium
ATCTGGACTTCGATGGGAATACCGTGCGGGCCGAACAGAATGGTGTGCAGTGATTGATAGCCGTTGGCCTTCGGGATGGCGATGTAGTCTTTGAAGCGTCCCGGTTTCGGTTTGTAGAGGGTGTGCATCGCGCCCAGCACGCGGTAGCAGGTATCCTTGTTTTCGACGACGATGCGGATGGCAAACACATCGAACACCTCGCTGAACGACAAGTGCTTGTCGCGCATCTTGCGGTAGATGCTCCACAGATTCTTTTCTCGCCCGTGGACGCGCGCCTGGATGCCATATTCCTCCAGCCGGCGGACGATGGAGCCTTCCACCTTGCGCATCAACTCTTTGCGCATCCCCTTGATTTTTTGCACCGAGGCTTCGAGCACCCGATAGCGCATCGGGTAGAGCGCCTCGAACCCTAACTGTTCCAGCTCACGGCGGATGGCGCTCATGCCCAGACGCTGGGCGATCGGGGCGTAGACTTCGAGTGTTTCGCGCGCGATACGGCGTCGCTTTTCGGGGCGCAGCGCCATCACGGTGCGCATGTTGTGCAGGCGGTCGGCGAGCTTCACCAGAATAACCCGCAGATCGCTGGCCATCGCCAGCATCATCTTGCGGAAGCTGGCGGCCTGCAGTTCCTCGCGGGAATCGAATTTGAGGTGGGTGAGTTTGCTGACGCCATCGACCAGCATGGCAACGTCTTCGCCAAACTGCTCGCTGATGGCGTCGCGCTCTACGGGGGTGTCTTCGATGACATCGTGCAGGATTGCGGCGGCGATGCTGTCTGCATCCATGTGCATTTCGGCAAGAATGCGCGCCACCGCGAGGGGGTGATAGATATAGGCTTCACCGCTGGCGCGTAGCTGGCCGTCGTGGGCATCCGCGCCGAGGAGATAGGCGCGGTAGATCGTCTTGACCTCCTCGGGTTCGAGATAGGTCTCCAGAATCGAACACAGATCGCTGACCAGAAAACGTTCCGGTTCCGGTGCATGCCGCAGTGATGGGGCGGGCTCTTCTGGGGCCGGGTCGGAGTGTTCAGAGGACATGAGCGGCGGCGCTGCTGGGTGCTTTGCGGTGGTCGCCTAGAAGGAGATCATGTCGGCGTCTGAGCGTGACAGCTCGTCTGGCTGATCGAGCACTTCCAGGCCGACATTGCCTTCAGCGATTTCGCGCAGTGCGAGTACCGTGGGCTTGTCGTTTTCTTCTTCGACGGTGGGTTGTGCGCCGGCATAGATCTGGCGTGCGCGGCGGGCGGCTGCCAGCACCAGGTCAAAACGGTTGGTGATCTGCTCCATGCAGTCTTCTACGGTAACTCGGGCCATGATTTCTCCACAAAACTAAGCAATAGACGGATAATCTTCCGATTGTATGGGCATTGGCTGCTTTAATCCAATAGCGCGTCGATTACCGCGGCATATCGCACGCTTTGCGGTCCCAGGCGCAGGCGGCTGGCGCGCACGATCCACTCCAGCTCGTCAGCAGCGGTATCGAACTGGTCGTTGATGACGATGTAATCGTATTCATCGTAGTGGGAGATCTCGGCCTGCGCTTCGCGCATGCGCCGCGCAATTACTTCTTCGCTGTCCTGCCCGCGTGAGGTGAGACGCTCCTGAAGTGCTGCCAGGGAAGGGGGCAAAATGAAGATCGTCACCACATCCGGCATCGCCTCGCGCACCTGTTTTGCACCTTGCCAGTCCATGTCCATGACCACATCGCTGCCGGCCTGGAGGCGTTGCTCCACCAGTGAGCGCAGGCTGCCATACTGATTGCCGAACACGGTCGCATGCTCGATGAATGCGCCTTTGGCAACCAGTTCGTCGAACTGTTGCGGCGTGACATAGTGGTAGTCGACGCCATCCTTTTCGCCGGGTCGGGGTGCGCGCGTGGTGTGTGATATCGACATTTCCAGGTTGCTCACGCGCGTCATCAAGGCTTGTAGCAGGCTGGTTTTTCCAGCGCCGGATGGTGCCGACACAATAAATAACGTTCCAGAAAACATCTGTTTTCATCCTCGTACGGAGATCTTGGTGAATCGGGCGCCAGCCGGGCCTGTGCGCTAACGTCCGGGTTAAGTGCTGTCGTTTCAATGGCTTGTGTTGATGGGAGGGTGGAGGGAGTCGCCGCCCTACGGCGCTGATGACCTCACCGCATCGTGGTTGGCATTCTAGCGCGGCGATCCCTGCAAGGTACACGGGAGAAAAACCATCGGCAGCGTAGTTATACTTGTAGAATCCGTCACATATCACTTGTTTGCGATCGAGTTGTCACTCATGCGTTATTCCAACCGACCGTTTCCCCGCCACAACTGGGGGCGCCGACGCCGTAGTGGATTCAGCCTGCGCTGGATTCCGATTCTGCTGTTTGCCGGATATTTCGCGTTCTATTATTTCGGCCACCAGGAGACGGTACCGATCACCGGGCGCTCGCAGCTGGTGGATATCGACCACCAGCAGGAAATGCAACTCGGGCTGCAATCCTGGGCCGAGATCGAGCGTCAGTCGCGTCTCGTGGGGTCAGGGCACAATCTGGATGTGATTCGTCAAGTCGGCCGGCGTATCGCCAAAGCGGCGGCCGAAGAAGATCCTGGTTTCGATTGGGAGTTCAACCTCATCGATGCCGACCAGATCAATGCCTTTGCGCTGCCAGGTGGCAAGGTCGCCTTCTATACGGGGATTCTGCCGATCGCGCAGAATGCCGATGGCGTTGCCGCCATCATGGGCCACGAAATCGCCCATGCCATCGCCCGTCATGGCGCCGAGCGGATGGCTTACCAGAAGCTGGTGCAGTTCGGTTCGATGGCGGCCAGCGTGGCCTTGGGAGATATGGATTTTGGCACCCGCCGCGCGGTCATGGGCGCCATGGGCGCGGGTGGGCAATATGGCATATTGCTGCCATTTTCACGCAAGCACGAGTCCGAGGCCGACTATATCGGCCTGATCTACATGGCGCGCGCCTGCTTCGATCCGCGCGAAGCGCCCAAGCTGTGGCAGCGCATGCAGGAGGCGGGCAGTGGGAATGTCGCCGAGTTTTCTTCGACCCATCCCAGCCCCGAAACCCGTATTCGCAATTTCGAGCAGTGGATGCCGGAAGCGCTGAAGGTGCGCGAGCAATACTGTGGTGTGTCAGGCAATGAGGCGCCATCCACCGCCAATACTGACAGGCCCGATGCATCCGTGCCCGACCTGCCAGTGCAGGAAGAGGTCAGCGGCCCCGGGTATTTTTGAGGGTGTCGCAAAAGCCCATCCAGGGCTTTGCGACACACGGAAAGGAAAAAGTGCGATTTTTCCTTTCCTTACAGATTCAACAACTTGGTCGTTGTTGAATCTGGCGGCACTTCCTTGTGCCGCGCGAGGGTGTCGTCCTACGACACCCTCTTTTTAACCTGAGAACATCAGGCCAATAGCAACCGAAGGAGTACCACCATGTCCGTAGCAAGAGTCACCGAAATCATCGCCTCATCCGAGAAGAGCTTCGACGATGCCGTCAAGTCAGGCATGAAACGCGCCAACAAAACGCTGAAAAACGTCAAGGGTGCCTGGGTCAGCGACCATACCGTCAAATGTGGCAAGAATGGCAAGATCACGGAGTATCGTGTCCGGCTGAAAGTTACTTTCGTCCTCGCAGACTGATTGTCGCTCGTGTCCGGCCGACAGGTATTCCCAATGGTAGCGTTGTGGCTCGGTACTTTTTTCGCCGTCCTCGTCTGGTCCGGCATCAACCCGAAGGATCAGTTCACCTGGTTGCTGGAAGTTTTTCCGGCGTTGATTGGCTTTGTGGTGCTGGCGTTCACATGGAAACGTTTCCGTCTGACGCCGCTGGCTTACTGGCTGATTCTCATCCACAGCATCATTCTGATGGTGGGCGGCCACTACACCTATGCCGAAGTGCCCGTTGGTGACTGGATATCGGAGTTATTCGGCTGGTCGCGCAACAACTACGACAAGCTGGGGCATTTTGCCCAAGGCTTTATTCCGGCCATCCTCGCGCGTGAAATCCTGATTCGCAAGCAGGTCGTCAATGGCCGCTACTGGCTGAATTTCCTGGTGGTCTGTTTTTGTTTGGGTTTCAGTGCGTTCTATGAGCTGGTGGAATGGTGGGCGGCGTTGCTCAGTGGAGATTCGGCCACAGCCTTTTTGGGCACCCAGGGATACCAGTGGGATACCCAGTCGGATATGTGGTATGCGCTAATGGGGGCGGTGTCGGCGCTCTTGTTGCTGGCAAAGTGGCATGATCGACAATTGGAACGCCTGATCCAGCGCTGACCCTCAATGGTCGCGTTGAACCGACATTTCGACCAGTAATTCCATGGCTTGGCGATAGTCGGAATCGGGCAGTGACTGCAAAGCTTCACGCGCTTTTTTCGCCTCGTTGCCCGCGACTTTGCGAGTGTAGTCGGTGGCGCGGGTGGCGTGAATGATTTCCTGCACATCGTCGATATAGCTGCGGCCACCTTTTTCGATGGCTTCGCGGATCAGCGCGGCCTGTGCTTCGGTGCCGTGCTGCATGGCATAGATCAGTGGCAGGGTCGGTTTGCCTTCTTCGAGGTCGTCACCCAGGGCCTTGCCGAGCTTCTCCTCGGTGGCTTCGTAGTCGAGTACATCGTCGATCAGCTGGAACGCGCAGCCCAGATGGCGGCCGTAGGTGGTCAGTGCGTCTTCTTCCTGGCTGGAACGCCCTCCCAACACAGCGCCGAGACGGGTGGCTGCCTCGAACAGCTTGGCCGTTTTGGCGTGGATGACGGCCAAGTAGCGGGCTTCGGTGGTATCGGCGTCGTGGATGTTGAGTAGCTGCATCACCTCGCCTTCGGCGATGGTGTTGGTGGTGGAGGAGAGAATGTCCATGACGCGCATGTCAGCGACTTCGACCATCATCTCGAAGGAGCGCGAATAGAGAAAGTCACCGACCAGCACCGCCGCTTCATTGCCCCACAGGGCATTGGCCGTTTCTTTGCCGCGGCGCAGCTCGGAAGCATCGACCACGTCGTCGTGCAGCAGCGTTGCGGTATGGATGAACTCGATGATCGCCGCGGTCAGGTGGGCGCGCGAATCGAGCGCGTCACAGGCACCGGCTGCCAGCAGTACCAATGCCGGCCGCAACCGCTTGCCGCCGCTGTTGACGATATAGTGACCCATCTGATTGATGAGGACGACATCCGATGAGAGTCGATCGATGATCAGATCGTTGACGGCCTGCATCTCCGTTGCGACCAGACTGAGGGGGGCTTTAGCTAACATGGCGTGGATGCTAGTGTAGTGTCCCCGTTTCCGCAATCCCTCTTTCGGCTGCCACCTTGAGTAGAAAGCTCCTCAAGTCATCCGCGATCGTTTCCGGCATGACGCTGATCTCCCGTGTCGTCGGCTTTGTGCGCGACATGGTCATCGCCGTGATCTTCGGTGCGACGGGTACCACCGATGCATTTTTCGTGGCATTCCGCATTCCCAACCTGCTGCGGCGGATGTTTGGCGAGGGGGCATTCGCCCAGGCGTTCGTGCCGGTGTTCACCGAGTATCGCAAGCAACGCAGCCCGGAGGCACTGAAAGATCTGGCGGATCATGTGACCGGCACGCTGCTGTTGATTCTCAGTATTATCACCTTTGTCGGCATCGTTGCGGCACCGCTGATCATCTGGCTGTTTGCCCCCGGTTTTGGCGATGACCCCGACAAGCAGGCGCTGGCCACCTGGATGTTGCGTATCACCTTTCCGTATGCGCTGTTCATTTCCTTGACGGCGCTGGCCGGGGGCATTCTCAACAGTTTTGGCAAGTTTGCTGTCCCGGCCTTTACGCCCGTGTTCCTCAATCTGTGCATGATCGCCGCCGCCCTGTGGCTGGCGCCGCTGCTGGATGCACCGGTCACTGCACTTGCCTGGGGCGTGTTTGCTGCCGGTATCGTCCAGCTGGGTTTTCAGCTGCCGGTATTGTGGAAAATCGGCTTGTTACCACGGCCGCGCTTCCGCCGCGCCCATGAAGGCGTGAAAAGAATTGTCAAGCTGATGTTACCGGCGCTGTTCGGCTCGTCGGTGGCGCAGGTTAATATGCTGCTCAATACGATATTGGCGTCCTTTCTCGTCAGTGGCAGCATTTCCTGGCTCTACTATTCCGACCGCTTCGTCGAGCTGCCGCTGGCGCTGTTCGGGATCACGCTCAGCACGGTTATCCTGCCTAAACTCTCTTCCGAACACGCCACCCAAGATCCCGCCGCGTTCAGCAAAACCCTCGACTGGGGCTTGCGCATTGGTGTGACCATCGCCTTGCCGGCAATGCTTGGCTTGATGCTGCTGTCGACGCCGATTATCGCCACCTTGCTGCAATACCAGGCATTTACCGCGTTCGAAACAAAAATGGTTGCCATTGCGCTGGCGGTCTACGCCATAGGCCTGCCTGGCTTTGTCATGGTCAAGATTCTCGCGCCTGGTTTCTATGCGCGGCAGGATACGCTGACGCCGGTCAAGATTGGCATGATCGCCATTGGTGCCAACATTGCGTTGTATGTGATTATCGTTATTCCATGGATATTGCTCGATGGCCCCGCGCCGCATGCCGCACTGGCTTTCTGTGCGGCTTTTGCCTCTTTTGTCAACGCTGGTTTGCTGTTCCGGACGTTGCGCAAGCTGGGTGTCTATACACCTGGAAAAGGCTGGTCGCTGCTGCTGATGAAAGTCGGCGTTGGCTGCGCCGTGATGGCGTTGCTGCTGTTGGCCTTGACGCCCGCTGCGGACCACTGGGAGCCCTGGCCGGTCATGACCAGGGCTGGTGTTCTGTTTGGCTTGATCGTGCTGGCTGTCATCGCCTACCTCATCACCTTGCGGCTGCTGGGGATTCGGCCCAAGGCGTTTCTTTCCTCCCGGTAGAGGGGAAATGTTACAGCAGGTAAATCTGGAATGGTGCAAGCTATTGATTGTGTTAGCATCATTGTCTCTGGCAGGGATTGCTGCCGCTTTTGAATCATCGAGAGGTCTGGAAATGCGAATCAAGGTTTTATTGAATGTACTGATTGTTGCGATTGCCATGATGGTTGGCGCTTCGGTTCACGCCGCGTCTGCCTGCAAGGGGTTGCCGAAGAATAAATGTGCTGCGGGATGTACCTGGGTTGACAGCTACAAGACGAAAACCGGTAGCAGCGTCAGTGGTTATTGCCGCGCCAAGCCTGGCAAGGCAGCCGGTGCGGTAAAAGACAAGGCGAAAAAAGCCAAGGCCACGGCGACTGACAAAATGAAAAAGGCCAAGCCAAAGGCCGCGGCAAGTAAGGCAAAAGATGCAAAATCGAAGGCCAAGAAAGCCGCCAAGGACAAGACCGACAAAATGAAGAAAAAGGTCAAGGACAAGGCCAAGAGCAAGGCTGACAAAGCGAAAGCCAAAGCAAAAGACAAGGCTGCTAAAAAGCTGAAAGGCGCCAAATAGCGGCGCTGCAGTACGGCGAGCCATGTTGGCTCGCCGTACTATTCTCTAAAGGTAACTGCTCAACTCAAGTATCAGAGTTCATTCTTGAGGTCATGGATTTGACCAACATCCTATCGGACGTTTTTCCACTAGGGTGGAGGGTGCCCACCATTGCCGGGTTCTCGGTGAGCACCTGGACGGCGCTCACCCTACGGGTTTGGTAATCGGTAGGTTGGGCAAAGCGCAGCGTGCCCAACAAAGGCCTCGCCCGGATTTCTCACCGGTTCGCTACTACGCCCGCCCAATGCGGCGCGCTGGTATTTCTATAGTGCCTCAGCCACATTGCGCATGAATCAGGTCAATCGCCTGATCGATTTCATGTTGTAGTTCCCGGATGATCTGGCGCGAGTCGAGTTCCTCGTCAGGAATTTTCTTGATCTGCTCCAGTAGCGCCGTGATGTGTGAGTTGCCAAAAATGAACATCATGCCTTTGAGCTGATGGGCCAAGCGTGCGGCTTGATCCCACTGTTCGTCGAGCAAGGCCTTGGAAAGCTGCTCCATTTTCCGCGGCAGGGAGTCGGCGGCGTTGGAGAACAGCTGCCGGGATACGCTTTTTCCGAGGCTGTCGGTAACAGCCTGTAGCGAATGCTGGGTTTCTTCGATGGAGGCGTCTGCTGATGGCGTGCCGCTGTTCTCAGGTTGCTTTTCCTGCGTATCCGCAGCAGCGGTGTTCATGTTGTCGTCATCGCCTGCGGGGTTTCTGTCCTGTGTCCAGCGGTAGAGTGTTTTCGTCATTTCGTTCGGGTCGATCGGTTTGGTCAGAAAATCGTCCATATCGGCGTCGATTGCCTTTTCTCGCGCTTCGCTGAGGGCATGCGCCGTCATGGCAATAATCGGCAGTTCCTTGCAGCCGGGGATTTTGCGGATTTCCCTGGCTGTTGCATAACCATCCATTCCCGGCATCTGAATATCCAGCAGAATGAGGTCTGGTCGTGCATCGCCGAGTAGTTCCAGTGCCGTTTGGCCATTTGCGGCAACGGTGATACGGGCGCCAGCTGCATGGAGTAGCCCGACAGCGATTTGCTGGTTGACCGGGTCATCTTCGATCAGCATGATCTGGGTGCCGCGTAGCGGTTTCTCCGGCAGTTTGAAGTGCATTTCTTGTGTGTCGACGGCGCGCTTGTCAGCGGGCGCGAAGGTTGCGGAAAAAATG
The DNA here is from genome assembly GCA_964596975.1 of uncultured Thiotrichales bacterium. Taxonomy (GTDB): domain Bacteria; phylum Pseudomonadota; class Gammaproteobacteria; order UWMA-0217; family UWMA-0217; genus JALSHZ01. Next base: position 8,584 of record CAZQXF010000088.1, read on the forward strand.
AAGCTGCTGCCTTTCCCCACTTCGCTCTGAAGTTCGAGATCACCACCAATGCTGCGTGCCAGCTGGCGACTGATGGCAAGGCCGAGGCCGGCACCGCCGTGAATTCGCGTGGCGCTGGCGTCTGCCTGGGAAAAGGCGCCGAAAACATGTTGCTGTTGTTCGGCCGGGATGCCATCGCCGCTATCTTTCACCTCAATGCGGATCTGCACATCACCGTTGTCCGTTCGCTTGGCGTTTGCGCTGATGTCGATGCCGCCATGCCGGGTGAATTTGATGGCGTTCCCGATCAGGTTGTTGAGGATTTGGCAGACCAGCAGTTTGTCGCCATGCAGCAGGTGGTTGTTGCCGAGCTGGCGGTGGAGCTTCAGATAGAGATTTTTTTGTTTCGCTTCGACGGCAAAAATTGTCTGGATGTCATCGAGTACCGCGGACAGATCGAATGCCGAGTCGTGGCGTTCGAGTTTTCCTGCCTCGATTTTCGACAGGTCGAGAATGTTGTTGACCAGCCCGAGGAGTGCGCGTGACGATGCTGCTTGCGTTTGCAGGTAGATGCTCTGTAAGGGCGATGGCTGTGTTTG
>CAZQXF010000089.1:0-9123 GCA_964596975.1 uncultured Thiotrichales bacterium
TGACGGCGGCATCATCCCTACGCGCGATTTCACCAGCAACCGCACCGTTCAAACCCTGGTGCAAACTGTCCAGCACCCCCTGCAAGACATCCCCGCCCACTTTGGCACCACATCCCGCACACCGCATGCCAAGATTCCTGACCAGCTTTTCATTGCCGGCGAGCAGCCCCTCAGCCAGATGCGGCCGCTCGGGCTGTGGCATATCGGGCAGGTCCTGGAACATCCGCATGAACTTGCGGTCGATGTGATCCTTCCAACGCCAGACCCAACGCCCACGGGCGAAAAAATGGCCGCGAGAGGCAACCGCATATCGATCGCCGCAGGCAAGTAAGGCCAACCACTTCTTCTGTGCCCGGTAAGGCTTGAGTGGCCGTCCCGCAATCGTGCGACGCAGGTTTTCCGCCAGCGGCCGACCTTGACGCACGGCAAAGACCCCTGCTTTTTCAGTGGGCGAAGGCGTAAAGGCCGCGATGTCACCGGCGGCAAAAATCTCGGGGTGCGAACAGGACTGGAGGAACGCATTGACCTCGATAAAACCCCGATCATCCACCTGCAACCCTGCTCTTCCCGGCCAGGGCTGGGGAGCGGCAGAGGTCGTGAGGATGACTTCATCTACCGCGACGCGTTCACCGATTCGGGACAGCACATCCACCGATTCCAGCGCCACGACCTCGAAATTATCGTGTACGACAATGCCTTCACGAGAAAGATGTTCGAGGAAAAAGCGGCGCGCCCGCGAATTGTGGGTCGGCAAGATGCTATCGGCTGCATTGAAGAGATGGAATTCGAAGTCTGGTGCCGATGATGTCGCACCACGCTGCCGCTCCAGCCGGTACTTCAGCGATAACAGTACTTCGACACCCGCTGCGCCAGCCCCAATCACACCCAGTCGCAGCGGCTGGCCAGCGTCCATGACACGGCGTTCGATACGGTCAAGCTGCTGCAAGAACTGATCGATTGGCTTGACCGGAATCAGGCGGTCCGTCTGGCCGGTGATATGACGGCGATTCGGCGTCGAACCGATGTTGATCGATAGCCAGTCGTAATGGATATCACCGTGACGAGCCGTCGCGAGTTTGCGTGTCGTCGTTTCGAGCCCGACGACGCTGTCTTCGATAAACGCCACACCCGCCCAGGCGCACAAACGGCGCAGATCGATATGCGTCTGCTCAAAAGTGTAGTGGCCAGCAATATACCCCGGCAACATCCCCGAGTAGCCGGTCATGGTGTCCTTGCTGATGAGTACGGTGCGCAGCCCCGCGATCGGCTGCATTGCCAGTGACATCAGCACCTGCAACTGGCTATGGCCACCGCCGACGAGTACCAGCTGCTTGAGATCCGGAACGGGATGATGAGAATCGGGATGCATTGGCAGTCAGACCGTCAGGATAACCATCATTGGCATGCTGTCCGAAAACCGGCAGGTCGACGGATGAATAAATGGTCGGGACGGTAGGATTTGAACCTACGACCCCTTGCACCCCATGCAAGTGCGCTACCAAACTGCGCCACGCCCCGACAAAGACGTTGATTGATTGAGGCCCGATCGGGCAAAAATCAGGAGAGCGGAATTGTAACTGCTCAGCTCACCACTGAAACGCGCCATCTCTGTGTTGGGAAATGGTCATTTACACCTGTAAACTCACATTTTCCGCCTTGATCTGACGCGTTTCAGCGGCAATCTGAGCAGTTACGGCTCTATTTTTCTACCGACTGAATAGCTAGGCGGAATATAGATGGTTACTTGAGCAATTTCAACAGGTCTTCAAGCTCGGAACGAATCTGCTTGACGATCTGGTCACTCTGAATGGAATCTTCTTTGGTGTCTTCACCGGAAAGTTTCTGGCGCGCGCCACCAATGGTATAGCCGTGCTCGTACAACAGGCTGCGAATCTGCCGAATCAGCAGCACATCCTGGCGCTGGTAGTAACGCCGGTTGCCACGCCGCTTGACCGGCTTGAGCTGAGGAAATTCCTGCTCCCAATAGCGCAACACATGCGGCTTGACGCCACATAGCTCGCTCACCTCTCCAATGGTGAAATAGCGTTTGCCGGGTATGGTCGGCAATTCGTTATTGTTCCCCGCTTCCAGCATAATTCTCGACTCTTTGTTTGAGTTTCTGTCCCGGTCTGAAAGTGACGACGCGGCGGGCCGAAATCGGGATCTCCTCTCCGGTTTTCGGATTGCGCCCGGGCCTTTGGCTTTTATCCCGCAGCACAAAATTGCCATAGCCTGACAACTTCACATTCGATCCGCTCTCCAGCGCGATACGGATCTCCTCGAAAAACAGTTCAACCAGCTCCTTGGCTTCGCGTTTGTTCAAACCAAGCTGTTCGTAGAGCATCTCGGCCATGTCTGCTTTTGTTAGTGCCATCGTTAGTCTCGCAAGGACGCTCCAACATCCGATTCCAGTTTTTGCAGCACCATCGTCACTGCGCGCTCCACAACCTCGTCCTCTAGAGTGCGCGATAAGTCCTGTAAAATCAAGCTTAAAGCGATGCTTTTTCGACCTGATGCTACGCCTTCCCCTTTATATACATCAAAAATCTCAAAGCCGCGAATCAAATCGAGGTCGAGCGACTCGATACTCTGTGAAATTTGGCCAAAGCTCACAGTTTCGTCGACAACAACAGCAATATCACGGCGCATCGCCGGGTAACGACTGAGTGGTTGGAACTGGGGTAAATCCCGATGTCGCAGCGCAGCCTGATCGAAGTCGAACAAGAATACCGGTTCATCGATATCGAGTTTGGCCTGTAATTCAGGATGCAATGCGCCGACGATGCCGATCTCCTTGCCGTCGAGACGGACCGAGGCACACTGACCAGGATGCAGCGCCGGATGTTCGCCCGGGAGCCACCTCACTTTGCTATCCAGATGGCAGAGTTGCAGCAAGTTTTCCGCATCCCCCTTGATGTCGAAATAGTCAGGGGTACGTGCTGGCACGGACCATTGCTCCGAAAATGCGGTGGCGGTGATTGCACCCGCCAGCCGTGAAGTCTGCTCCAGCCCGGAGGCCTGGGGGAGAAACACCAGTCCTGTTTCGAAGATACGCACGGATGGCTGCTGGCGTCGCAGGTTGTAACGCACAACCTGCAGCAACCCGCCCCAGAGCGTGGTGCGCATTTTAGCCAGCTCAGATGATATCGGGTTCGCCAGCCCCAACGCCTGGATGCCGGGGTTGACCAGGCTTTCGGTCTTGTCATCAATGAAGCTGTAGGTGATGACTTCCTGATAACCCAGATCCGTCAGTCGCTGCCGCAACATGGCAACGGGAACCTCGTTCTCAGGAATGGGACGAACCTCAGGCGACCAGCTGCGGCTATGCGACGGGATGTTGTTGTAACCATAAACCCGAGCCAGCTCCTCGATCAGATCCTCTTCGATGCGCAGATCAAAACGGTAGCTGGGCGGGGTGACGCTCAAGCCCGCCTCGGTGACTTCAACCTCACAGCCGAGGCCTTCGAGGATAGTGACAATTCGCGCCGCGTCCATCTCGATCCCCAACATCCTGGCGGGACGCTCCTGGCGCAACAGAATCGCCGGCAGCTGTGGCAGATCGGCTTCACTGACGGCTTCGACCACAGGGCCCGGCTCGCCACCGCAAATATCGAGTATCAGCGCCGTAGCGCGCTCGATCGCCTTGCGCTGCAAGCAGAAGTCAACGCCCCGCTCAAAGCGATGCGATGATTCCGTATGCAATCCATATTTCCTTGCCTTGCCGGCAATTTTCTGCGGCGTGAAAAAGGCGCTTTCAAGAAAAATACTATTCGTCTGTGCATCGACGGCCGAATCACTGCCCCCCATGACACCAGCCATGGCCAACGCCCGCTGATGATCGGCAATCACCAGCGTATCATCGTCGAGTTCGACCTCCTTGCCGTCGAGCAAGGTCAGCTTTTCACCGCTGGTGGCGTGGCGAACACGAATGCCCCCGTGCAGCTTGTCCAGATCGAAGGCATGCATCGGTTGGCCCAGCTCCAGCATGACGAAATTGGTCACATCCACTACCGGCGAGAGGCTTCTGATGCCGCAGCGACGCAGCTTTTCCTGCATCCACAGCGGTGTTTCGGCACTGGTGTCGACCGCAGTGATCACACGACCGGCGTAACGCGGACAAGACGACGCAGCATCGAGATCGACGGCCAGCGACGCTTGTGTTGCAGCAGCGACATCCTCAACCACGGGCAGCGTCAACGGCGCGCCGGTCAATACCGATACCTCACGCGCGACGCCTTGTAGCGACAGGCAGTCGGCCCGGTTGGGCGTGAGATCAATATCGAACACAATGTCATCGAGGTTAAGCCAGTCACGAAAATCGGTGCCTAGCACCGCATCATCTGGCAACTCCATGATGCCATCGGCGCTGTCGGCCAATCCCAGCTCGGCCTCGGAACACAGCATGCCGAACGATTCGACACCCCGCAGCTTCGCCTTCTTGATGCGGAAATCTCCCGGCAGCACCGCACCGACGGTTGCCATGGCGACCGTCAGCCCCTGGCGCGCATTGGCGGCACCACAGATCACCTGCGTCAGGATATCGCCACCAGTATCAACCTGGCAGACACGTAGCTTGTCAGCATTGGGGTGTTGCTCTATCTCGGCAATCCTCGCGACGACAACGCCCGAAAACGGTGGCGCCGCCGGTTCCATGCCATCCAGTTCCAGCCCGGCCATCGTCAGCAGCTCACCGAGTTCGCTTGCGTCCAGCGATGGATCAACCAGCTCTCTCAACCATGATTCGTTAATTTTCATAACCTTGCCATCAAAAATTGAAGTTATGCATCAATATCAGATGCATAGCGAATGGACTGCGGATCAGGCGAACTGTTTGAGAAACCGCAGATCATTCTCGAAGAAAAGCCGCAGATCGTTGACACCGTAACGCAGCATCGCCAGACGCTCGACGCCCATACCGAAGGCATAGCCGGTATAGCGATCCGTGTCGATATCCACATGGCGGAACACCTCTGGATGCACCATGCCGCAGCCCATAACCTCAAGCCAACCGGTATGACTACAGACACGGCAACCCTCGCCCTCACACATCACGCACTGGATATCCACTTCAGCCGAGGGCTCGGTGAACGGAAAGTAGGACGGACGAAAGCGGGTTTGCAGCGCATCGTTTTCGAAAAATGACTTCAGAAACTGATCGACCACACCCTTCAGATCGGCAAAGGTCACATCGGTGTCGACCAGCAACCCTTCCACCTGGTGAAACATCGGCGTATGCGTCAAATCCGAATCGCAGCGGTAGACTCGCCCCGGCGCGATCACCCGTAGCGGCGGCGCCTTTGATTCCATCACCCGCACCTGAACTGGTGAGGTATGGGTACGCAGCAGGCGTCCATCCGGGAAATAGAAGGTGTCATGCATCGCCCTGGCCGGGTGATGCGAAGGGATATTGAGCGCTTCGAAGTTGTGATAGTCATCCTCGATCTCGGGACCTTCTTCCACGCTGAAGCCTACTTCGGACAACAGATCGACAATACGCTCGATGGTACGAGTGACAGGATGCAATGCCCCCGGTGTGATGCGGCGCCCCGGCAGGGAGACATCGACGGCTTCGGCAGCGAGTTTTGCTGCCAGCGCCTGCTGTTCCAGCACTTGCTTGCGTGCCTGCAGCCGTTCATTGAGGGCTTTCTTGGCCTGATTGATCGCCTGACCCGCCTCGCGACGCTGCTCGGGTGGCAGTTTGCCCAGCGATTTGAGCTGCTCGGTAAGGCTGCCCTTCTTGCCCAGATAGCTGACCCTGAGATCATCCAGCGCTTTCAGATCGGGCGCTGCGTCGATCTGTGCACTGGCTTCTTCGACGATGTGCTGCAAGCTGTTATCAGACATGGAACCACCATTGGAGTTGACGGAATTGTTGCCTGGCCACCGCACACTGAAAAGTCCGGTTCAACAGGCTGTCACACGGGACAAATAAAAAAGGGAAGGTCGCCCTTCCCTTTTTTTCACGCTTGATAAACCGCCCCATGCAGGGCGGTTCCACCCAGGAGAGCTACTGCGCCAGGGCAGCTTTCGCCTTTTCAGCAATCTTGCCGAATGTATCGATGTCATGCACCGCAAGGTCAGCCAGCACCTTGCGATCGAGGCCGATATTGGCCTTCTTCATACCATTGATCATTCGACTGTACGAAATACCGAACATGCGCGCTCCCGCGTTGATACGGGCTATCCACAAGGCGCGGAACTGGCGCTTGCGCTGGCGACGGTCACGGTAGGCATACTGGCCGGCTTTCGTAACTGCTTGAGTGGCAACCCGATACACACGGCTTCTGGCTCCATAGTAGCCTTTGGCCTTTTTTAGTACTTTCTTGTGCCGGGCGCGGGCGGTAACACCTCTTTTTACTCTAGGCATGGTTTACTCGTCCTCGTTCAACTGTAAGGTAACATGCGACGCACCATGGCCGAATCGCAGGAAGCGATCATGGCAGGCTCGCGCAGATGACGCTTGCGCTTGGTGCTCTTTTTGGTCAGGATGTGACGGCGAAAGCTCTGGCTTCGCTTGAATGCGCCCGACGCTGTCTTGCGAAAGCGTTTGGCGGCGCCACGGTTGGTCTTGATCTTGGGCATCTTCAGCTCCAACTCCGTATCAACTAAAAAATGCTTCATTAGCAGAAGCACTCGCCATGCCGGCGACACAGTGTGCAACCGGACATCATTCTCCACGCCGGCAGGGCGCGAAGACGCGCGATTCTACCGGTGCTGGCGCGCTGTTTCAATCAATATAAAAAAACCGGATCTGAGAAAGTCCTCGCGAACGAGACTACTTACCCTTTTTGGGCCCCATGATCATGATCATCTGCCGGCCTTCCATCTTCGGGAACTGCTCGACGACGGCGATATCGGCCAGATCGGCTTCGATCCGCTTCAGCAGCTCGGCACCCAGCTCCTTGTGCGCCATTTCACGGCCCCGATAGCGGATGGTGATCTTGGCCTTGTTGCCGTCGGTGAGAAAGCGGGTGAGATTCCGCAACTTGATGTTGTAGTCGCCGATGTCAGTACCAGGACGAAACTTGACTTCCTTGAGCTGGATCTGTTTCTGCTTCTTGCGGTTGGCCTGAGACTTCTTGCCTTCCTCGAAGCGAAAGCGCCCATAGTCCATGATCTTGCAGACTGGCGGAGAAACATTGGGGGAAATCTCGACCAGATCGAGCTTGGCTTCCTGGGCTTTTGCCAACGCCTCCTGAGTAGGGAGAACACCCTTGTTTTCTCCGTCGGCGTCGATCAACCTCACCTGTGGCGAGGTAATGTCACCGTTGATACGGTGCTTCAGTTTTTTTGCTGCGGCGATTTCTCAGCCCTCCAATTGTGTTTGTTCGCGACCAAATTGCGCGATGTCTGCAGCCAGCAGTTCCATGAACGCGTCCAGCGTCATGCTGCCCAGATCTTCGCCACTTCGTGTGCGAACAGCTACAGTACCCGATTCCCGTTCCTTGTCACCCGTTACAACCATGTATGGAATTCGCTGTAACGTGCGCTCGCGGATTTTAAAGCCTATTTTTTCGTTTCTCAAGTCGGGAAAAGCCCGAAAGCCCTGTTTTTCCAAGGCTTCAGCGACACTGGTCGCATACTCGGCCTGCTTGTCGGTGATATTGATCACCACTGCCTGATACGGCGCCAGCCAGGCTGGAAACTTGCCTTCATAGTGCTCGATCAAAATGCCGATGAAACGCTCGAACGAGCCGAGTATCGCACGGTGCAGCATGACCGGCACCTGGCGTGATCCATCGGGCGCAACATATTCGGCCCCCAGCCTGCCCGGCATCGAGAAGTCCACCTGAATCGTGCCACACTGCCAGACGCGGTCGAGGCAGTCTTTCAGGGAGAACTCGATCTTCGGCCCGTAGAAAGCACCTTCGCCGGGCAGCTCCTCCCACGGTAGCGATTTGGCATCGAGTGCATCGGCCAGCGCCTTCTCCGCCCGATCCCAGACCTCGTCGCTGCCGACACGCTGCTCCGGCCGTGTCGAGAGGCGGTAGATCACATCGGTAAAACCAAAATCCTCATACACCTCGTGGAGGAAATCGATGAACTCGGAAACCTCTTCCTGAATCTGATCTTCGGTGCAGAAAATATGCGCATCGTCCTGGGTAAAACCGCGCACGCGCATCAGCCCATGCAGCGCACCCGATGGCTCGTTGCGATGACAGGAACCAAATTCGGCCAGCCGCAGCGGCAGCTCGCGGTGACTGCGCAAACCCTGATTGAACACCTGCACATGGCAGGGACAGTTCATCGGCTTGATGGCAAAATCACGCCCTTCCGAATGCACAGTGAACATATCATCGGAGAACTTGGCCGCATGGCCGGATTTTTCCCACAACGAAAAATCAACGACTTGCGGTGTATTGATCTCCTGGTAACCGTGTCCCCGCTGCGCCTTGCGCATATAGGCCGCAATCGTCTGATAGATCGTCCAGCCCTTGTCATGCCAGAACACCATCCCAGGCGCTTCTTCCTGCATATGAAACAGGTCGAGCTGCTTGCCAATGCGGCGATGATCGCGCTTTTCCGCCTCTTCCAGCCGGTGCAGATACGCCTTGAGCTGCTTCTTGTCCGGCCATGCCGTACCATAGAAGCGCTGCAGCATCTCATTATTGGAATCCCCCCGCCAATAAGCGCCCGCCACCTTCATCAGCTTGAAAACCCCCAGCTTGCCCGTGCTCGGCACATGGGGACCGCGGCACAGATCGATAAAGTCACCCTGACGATACAGTGACAACTGTTCACCTTCAGGAATCGACTCAATGATCTCCGCCTTGTAATCCTCGCCTTTCTCCTTGAAGAAGCGAATCGCGTCGTCCCGATCCATCACCGAACGCTCAACCGGGATATTCTCCTTCACCAACGCCTTCATCTTCTGCTCGATGGCCGCCAGATCCTCCGGCGTAAAAGGCCGCTGATAAGCAAAATCGTAATAGAAGCCATTATCAATCACCGGCCCGATCGTCACCTGCGCATCAGGGAACAGGCTCTGCACGGCCTGCGCCAGCAAATGCGCCGTGGAATGACGAATTACCTCAACGCCCTCCTCGTCGCGCGACGTCACAATGCTCAACGAAGCATCGGAATCAATCATATGACTGGCATCCACCAGCTCACCATTAACCT
>CAZQXF010000090.1:0-9068 GCA_964596975.1 uncultured Thiotrichales bacterium
ATCCAAAGATACGCGAGGCCGCTGTCAATGAAATGATTACCAGCCGCGCAAATGACCTGGCGACGATACTCAAAGGGTTGGTTGATCAGGAGGAAGATGCGTCGGTCAAAGCGCTCATGCAGACGGGAATCACGCTGGGTGTGCTCGATACGGGGACAGATGAAGAAAAAATTGCGGCGATAAGCCAGCTATCCCACAGCCTTAACCCAGCCGTACGTAACCGATTGGAACAATTGAGCGCCGATGCGGGGGCCAGTAAGATGGGTAAGGCAGCCAGGAAAGCATTGGTAACAATCGAAGGCAGGGTAGCTTTCTACAATCATATTGAAACGCTGTTTTTTGGGCTCAGCCTGGGCTCCGTCCTGGTGCTTGCAGCAATCGGTTTGGCGATCACTTTCGGTGTCATGGGTGTCATCAATATGGCACATGGGGAATTGATTATGCTGGGCGCGTATACCACCTATCTGATCCAGCAAATGATGCCTGCCTATATTGGATGGTCATTACTGGTCGCAGTCCCGGCCGCATTTCTGGTCTCGGGGGTGGTGGGTATTGTCATAGAGCGCGGAATTATTCGTTTTCTTTACGGGCGCCCATTGGAAACGCTGCTGGCGACCTTTGGTGTTAGCCTGATTCTGCAGCAAATTGTACGTACTGTAATTTCCCCCCAGAATGTTCCTGTGCTGAATCCTTCGTGGATGTCGGGGTCTTTGCAAGTGAACAGTGTACTTTCCCTCACCTACAACCGGCTCTATATCATTGTCTTTTCGCTGGCCGTTTTTATTGCACTTTTTCTGGTGCTCAAAAAAACCCGCCTTGGGCTTGAGGTCCGCGCTGTTTCGCAGAATCGGGCGATGGCGCGTGCCATGGGAGTGCGTTCCGGGCGAGTCGATGCGATGACCTTTGGACTGGGATCCGGCATTGCCGGCGTGGCCGGTGTAGCCCTGAGTCAACTGACAAATGTTGGCCCGAATCTGGGGCAGTCCTATATTATCGATTCGTTCATGGTCGTGGTGTTTGGCGGTGTTGGCAGTTTGCTGGGGACGCTGGTTGCAGGGCTTTCTCTCGGTGTTGCCAACAAGATTCTTGAGCCTTCAGTCGGTGCGGTTCTGGCGAAGATCCTGGTGCTGGTATTCATCATCCTATTTATTCAGAAACGCCCTCGTGGCTTGTTCCCACAAAAAGGTCGAGCGGCGGAGAACTGAGATGATTCTGATCGATATCCTTAAAAAAGACCGCGGGGGACAGATTTTCCTGGCAGTGTTGCTGGTGACGACCGTGACGGTTGCCTGGCTGAATCTGGCTGTACCGGAAAGCAGTGTTTGGCATGTTTCCACCTACACGGTGACCCTGCTTGGGAAGTACCTGACCTATGCGCTGCTGGCCGTTGCGGTTGATCTGGTGTGGGGCTACCTTGGTATTCTCAGCCTGGGGCATGCCGCTTTTTTTGCGCTGGGGGGGTATGCCATGGGTATGTACCTGATGCGGCAGATCGGAGATCGAGGCGTGTATGGCAACGCGAATCTTCCAGACTTTATGGTATTTCTGAACTGGCATGAGCTACCGTGGTTCTGGTATGGCTTCGATATGTTTTGGTTTGCCGCGTTGATGGTTGTGCTCGTACCCGGGGTTCTGGCATTTATCTTTGGCTGGCTGGCTTTTCGCTCACGGGTGACAGGCGTCTATTTGTCGATTATTACTCAGGCGCTCACTTATGCGCTGATGTTGGCATTTTTTCGCAATGAAATGGGCTTTGGAGGCAACAACGGGCTCACCGATTTCAAGGATATCCTCGGCTTCGATCTGCAAGCCGATTCGACTCGCATCGGTTTGTTTGTCGCCTCCGCTGTGGCGCTGGCGCTGGGCTACCTGGCTTGCCGCTATATTGTTAATTCGCGGCTCGGCCGGGTTGCTGTAGCGATTCGTGATGCAGAAGATCGTACACGCTTCATTGGCTATCGTGTTGATCATGTGAAGCTGTGGATTTTCACCTTCTCCGCAGTTCTGGCAGGTGTGGCGGGAGCCCTTTATGTGCCACAGGTTGGCATTATCAATCCGGGTGAATTTTCACCGCTTAACTCGATTGAGTTGGTGGTGTGGGTTGCGGTGGGTGGTCGGGCGACGCTCTATGGTGCGGTGCTGGGTGCCATCGCGGTCAACTACGGTAAAACTTATTTTACGGCTGCGTTGCCTGATCTGTGGCTTTTTGCACTCGGCGCACTCTTTATCCTCGTCACGGTTTTATTGCCGCGAGGTATCGTCGGCCTGTTGCGGCGTCGGGAGGCGACACAATGAAGCAGCTGGAACATGTGCGAGAGACCTTCTCACGAGGTGAGGTCTGGAGCTTCATGCAACCCCGCCCATCATCTCTTGAACTCGATGTCACGCACGGGACCATCCTGTATCTGGAAGATGTCTCGGTAAGTTTTGATGGCTTCAAAGCCATCGATAATCTCAATCTGTATATCGATGCGGGTGAGTTACGCTGCATTATCGGCCCCAACGGGGCGGGTAAAACCACCATGATGGATATTATTACGGGGAAAACGCGCCCGGATTCCGGCAGTGCCTATTTTGGTCAGCTGATCAATCTGCTCAAGCTGAGCGAGGCGGAAATTGCCCAGGCAGGTATTGGTAGAAAGTTTCAGAAACCGACGGTTTTCGAGCACCACACAGTATTTGAAAATCTCGAGCTGGCGATGGATGGAGACAAGCGTGTTTGGCCTACGCTGTTTGCAAAACTGACCGGCGAGCAGATCGACCAGATCGAAGAAACGCTCGAGGTCATTGGATTGCAGGAGCATCTGGGTAAGAGTGCTGGATCACTTTCCCATGGGCAGAAACAGTGGTTGGAAATCGGCATGTTATTGATGCAGAACCCTCATCTACTGTTAATAGACGAGCCCGTTGCGGGAATGACGCATCAGGAAATGGATCGAACGGCAGAACTATTGACTTCGTTGGCGGGGAAACATTCGGTTGTGGTCGTTGAGCATGATATGGATTTTGTCCGCTCGATCGCACGAAAAGTCACGGTATTGCACCAGGGCAGTGTACTGGCGGAAGGTTCGATGGATGAAGTTCAGAACGACCAGCGTGTCATTGAAGTGTACCTCGGAGAATAATGATGCTGAAAATAAGAGGTCTCAATCATTACTATGGCGAAAGTCACACACTCTGGGATCTTGATCTGGACGTCCGCAAGGGAAAGTGTACCGTGCTCATGGGGCGAAATGGTGTCGGAAAAACCACGACGCTCGAATGTATCATGGGACTCCAGCCAGTTCGTTCGGGCGTCATGTCATTCAAGGATATCGACTTGCGGAAAAAAAGCGCTGAGCAACGCGCATCGTTGGGCATTGGTTATGTGCCACAGGGGCGGCAGATTTTTTCTACCCTGACAGTATGGGAGAATCTGGAGATCGGGTTGCCAGCGCGACGGGATAAGTTGGGAAAAATTCCGGATCTCGTGTTTGAGCTGTTCCCCGTTCTCAAGGAGATGCGTGGCAGGCGCGGCGGAGATCTTTCGGGTGGTCAGCAACAGCAGTTGGCCATTGGCCGGGCGCTGGTCACTGATCCCGAGCTATTGATTCTGGACGAGCCGACAGAGGGTATTCAACCCAACATTGTTCATGAAATCGGCGACATTATTCTGCGACTCAACCAGGAAGTGGGTCTGACGGTTTTGCTGGTGGAGCAGAAGCTGCCTTTTGCCCGCAAAGTGGGAGAGCAGTACTGTATACTCGATAGAGGCCGTCATGTCGCTGCGGGGCCAATGAGCGATCTCAATGACACGTTGATCCAGCAATACCTGACGGTGTAGTTCTCCACGAATAGACTTTTTGAAAATGAGAGAGATGATGAAAAATATACTGCGTCAATTCAGTCTGTCAGTCGCACTGGTCACTTTTTCTGGAATCGCCAGCGCACATCCCGGGTTGCTGCCTCATCCTGAAACCAGTTCGGTTTTTATCCATTTTCTGTTGCACGCCCTGATGGTTTTTCCGCTGGCAGTCTCGGTTTTTTTCCTGAGCCGAGCTGTGCACCGTCACTATCATCAGGCCAGAGGGAAAGAAACGTGCCGCCTAACGGATTCCCAGGTAATGAAACATTAGGCTTGAGCCATTGATGCTTCCAGCCACAGCAGCACTGTCCATCACTGGCTGGCGAGCCGAGTTATGTCTCGGTCTGGAAGCACGAGCCGGCCGGACTGTGATGGCGCGGCGGGTGCAGCGGGGACCGCTTGCAGTGCAACGGCCGTTCTACCCGGAAAAGGATGTATGCCATCTGTATCTGCTCCACCCACCGGGAGGCGTCGTCGGTGGTGATCAGCTGCGCATTGAAGTGGATGCTGCAAGCGGTAGTGCGGGTCTGCTGACCACGCCTGGAGCCACCAAGTTTTATCGCTCGAATGGACGCTGGGCGCATCAGCAGCAAATTATTCGAGTGGCTGCGGGTGCAAGTTTGGAGTGGTTGCCCCAGGAGAATATTTTTTTCCCTGGAGGGTACAGTCGCCTGACAACCGAAATCCACTTGGCCGAAGATGCGAGATTCGTTGGCTGGGAGGTTCAATGCCTCGGCAGGCCTGCTAATCAGGAACGTTTTGAGAGCGGGGAAGTCAGATTCCATCTGCAACTGTCGAGAGACGGCAAGCCATTGTTGATCGAGCGCCTGTCGGTTGATCAGGATGGCTCGCTGGATCACGTATCCGGGCTGCGGGGATGTCCCGTACTGGCGACGCTGGTTGCGACGGGTATTGATACGGAAATGCTTGAACTACTAGAGCGGCGGGTCAAAGGAATTGACGGGGCGGAAGTCGGGTTCACATTGCTCGGCGATGTTCTGGTGTGCCGCTATCTCGGTCACTCTACCGAGCAGGCGCGAAAGCTGTTTGTCACTGTATGGGGTGAAGTGCGCCCCCGATCGATCGGTCGACCGGCCTGTCCGCCAAGAATCTGGTCCACCTGATATCGCTGAGGAGAAAATTACCGTGGAAATGACCCCCAGAGAGAAAGATAAATTATTGTTGTTTACCGCCGCCTTGCTGGCTGAACGTCGCAAGGAACGGGGTTTAAAACTCAACTACCCGGAAGCTATCGCCTATATCAGTGCGGCGATCATGGAAGGTGCAAGAGACGGGCGAACGGTGGCTGAACTGATGGACCACGGTCGCACGCTGTTGACCCGAGAGGATGTCATGGACGGCATTGCCGAGATGGTCGACGAGGTGCAGGTCGAAGCCACTTTTCCTGATGGCACCAAACTGGTGACTGTTCACAATCCCATTGTCTGAAGGGGGCATGAAATGATTCCAGGTGAAATTCTCGCTGCATCGGGCGAACTTGAACTCAACGCCGGACGAGAAACTGTGACACTCAGTGTCGCCAATACCGGAGACCGCCCCATCCAGGTGGGCTCCCACTATCACTTTTTCGAAACCAATGCCGCATTGACGTTTCCACGTGAATTGAGCCGTGGCTTCAGACTCAATATCCCCGCAGGCACGGCGGTTCGCTTTGAACCGGGGCAGACGCGGGAAGTCGAGCTGGTAGCCTATGCAGGGGCGCGCAAGGTCTTCGGCTTCAATGGCAAGATCATGGGCGCACTGGAGGGTTAGATCATGGCGAAGATATCACGGCAAGCGTATGCAGAAATGTACGGTCCAACGGTCGGCGACCGGGTGCGCCTGGGCGATACGGAGCTGGTGATCGAGGTCGAAAAGGACCACACGATCTACGGTGACGAAGTCAAGTTCGGTGGCGGTAAAGTCATCCGGGATGGCATGGGTCAGAGCCAGCTCAATACACCCGAAGTGGTCGATACGGTGATTACCAATGCGCTGATCATTGACCATTGGGGCATTGTCAAAGCCGATGTCGGAATTCGCGATGGCCGCATCGCCGCCATTGGCAAGGCAGGCAATCCGGATATCCAGCCGGGTGTCGATATCATCGTGGGGCCGGGCACGGAAGCCATTGCTGGTGAAGGGCAGCTATTGACGGCGGGCGGGATCGATTCTCATATCCACTTCATTTGCCCCCAGCAGGTTGATGAGGCGCTGATGTCGGGTATTACCACGATGCTGGGCGGCGGCACGGGGCCAGCCACCGGGACCAACGCGACCACCTGTACGCCGGGCGCCTGGAATATCCACCGCATGTTACAGGCGGCCGAAGATCTGCCAATGAATCTCGGTTTTCTCGGCAAGGGAAATGCCAGCCTTCCCGATGCGCTGACAGCTCAAGTTGAAGCTGGAGCCATTGGCCTGAAATTGCATGAGGATTGGGGAACGACACCTGCTGCCATCGACAACTGCCTCTCGGTTGCCGAGGCGATGGATGTGCAGGTGGCGATTCATACCGATACCTTGAACGAATCCGGATTTGTCGAGGACACGCTGGCGGCGTTCAAGGGACGCACCATCCACACTTACCACACCGAGGGCGCAGGCGGTGGTCATGCCCCCGATATCATCAAGGCGGCGGGAGAGGCGAACGTGCTCCCCTCTTCGACCAACCCGACACGGCCTTACACGGTCAACACCGTCGATGAACATCTCGATATGCTCATGGTCTGTCATCACCTCGATCCGAATATCGCGGAAGACGTGGCCTTTGCCGAATCCCGTATTCGCCGTGAAACCATTGCTGCAGAAGATATTCTCCACGATCTCGGCGCTTTTTCGATGATTGCATCGGACTCCCAGGCCATGGGGCGAGTCGGTGAAGTGATTATTCGTACTTGGCAGACGGCACACAAAATGAAAATTCAGCGTGGTCATCTTGCTAGTGGAACGGCGCCTGATGATCCTGAAAATGATAATTTTCGGGTGCGCCGATATGTAGCCAAATACACCATCAACCCGGCGATTGCCCATGGCATTTCGCATGAAGTCGGCTCGGTAGCGGTGGGCAAGCTGGCGGATCTGGTACTTTGGAAACCGGCATTTTTTGGTGTCAAACCCAGTCTTGTCATCAAGGGTGGGTTTATTGTCGCTGCACCGATGGGCGACCCCAATGCGTCCATCCCAACGCCGCAGCCCGTTCACTATCGCCCGATGTTCGGCGCTTTGGGCGGGGCGCGAAAAGCAACGCGCATGACATTCATGTCGCAGGCGGCAATCGATGCGGGAGTTGCTGACCAGCTTGGGCTTGAGTCGATGATTGGCAGCGTGCGCAATTGCCGTCAGATTGGCAAGCCGGACATGGTACTCAATGATTATCAGCCGGTGATCGAAGTCGACTCCCAGACCTACGAAGTGCGTGCAGATGGTGCATTGCTGGTTTGTGAACCGGCTGCTGAATTGCCGCTGGCACAACGTTATTTCCTCTTTTGATATGCTCCGATTCGTCGAAAAAATCGCGCCGGGGGCATCGGTTTCCGCAACTGTAACTTTGTCGTTGGAACAACGCAGCAAAAGCCGACTGCGGGTCACACTGGACGATGGCCGTGATGCCGGTATCTTCCTGGCGCGCGGTGAAACGCTCAAGGATGGCGACTGTCTGCGTACCGAGGGGGGCGAAGCCGTGCGGGTGATTGCTGCCAATGAAACGGTGTCCAGCGTACAGTGTGAAGATTCACTATTGCTGGCGCGCGCCTGCTACCACCTAGGCAATCGGCATGTGCCGTTGCAGATTGGAAAGCACCAGCTTCGCTACCGGCATGATCATGTGCTCGACGACATGCTGCGGGGGCTCGGGATTGAGGTCACCGTCGAGCAAGCCCCCTTCGAACCAGAACCTGGCGCCTATGGCGGGGATGCGACAGGTGGTCATCACCATCATGGAGATCAAGGTCATCGCCACTAACCAGCATATGGCGCTGGCGGAAATCCGGCTTATGCAATTGATCAGCCCGTCCCTGCCAGTGGGCGGGTTTACTTACTCCCAGGGCCTGGAACGCGCCGTCGATCTCGGCTGGGTGAGGGATGCCGAGACACTGACTGCCTGGCTGACTGAGCAAGTGGTGACGACATTGGAATGGCTTGACCTGCCGATTCTGCTGCGCCTCTATCATGCCGCCTCTGCCAGGGATCTCACTGGCGTGGAATATTGGAGCGACTATTTGATTGCATCCCGAGAGACTTCGGAACTTAGAGCGGAAGAGCGGAATCGAGGGCGTGCGCTGGTGATGCTACTGCGTTCGCTCAAGCTGACAGGGCTGGAAGCGTGGCACGAGGTGTTGTCTCGGTGTCAGTTGGCCGGTTTTGCGTACGCAGCGCAAGCCTGGGGCATCCCCGTTGCCGGAATGCTGCGCGGCTTCGCCTGGAGCTGGATTGAGAATCAAGCGCTTGCTGGTGTGAAAATTATTCCCTTGGGGCAAACCGAGGGGCAGAGAATTCTGCATGATCTCGCGCCATTGATTGCGCAAGCAGCCGAGCAGGCCCAGCAAGTCAAGGACGATGAAATCGGTGCATCCACTCCGGCGCTCGCGATTGCCAGCAGCCAGCATCAGTTCCAATACACAAGACTGTTCAGATCATAATTTGAGGAATACCCAGATGAATCAAAATCCGTTACGCGTGGGCGTGGGTGGGCCGGTTGGTTCCGGAAAAACGGCGTTGCTGGATGCACTGTGCAAGCGCCTTCGCGACCACTACAAGCTTGCCGTTGTTACCAATGATATTTACACTCGGGAGGACGCCGAGTTCCTGATACGTAGCCAGGCACTAGCACCGGAGCGAATTATTGGTGTGGAAACGGGAGGCTGCCCACATACCGCGATACGCGAAGATGCCTCGATGAACCTTGCCGCAGTTGAAGATCTGTTGCGCCGGTTCGACGATCTGGATGTGGTATTTATCGAGAGTGGTGGTGACAACCTGTCGGCCACTTTCAGCCCTGAACTGGCGGATCTGACCATCTACGTCATCGACGTTGCCGGTGGAGAGAAAATTCCCCGAAAAGGCGGGCCAGGCATCACGCGATCGGATCTGTTCGTCATCAACAAGATCGATCTCGCACCCCACGTCGGCGCATCCTTGACGGTGATGGAGGAAGATACGCAGCGCATGCGCGGTGACGCCCCCTATGTCCTGACGAACCTGAAAGCTGGCGAAGGCGTCGATG
>CAZQXF010000091.1:0-9036 GCA_964596975.1 uncultured Thiotrichales bacterium
GCATAGATTTCATCTTCGCCTTCAAGATAGGCGTGGGCCTCATCGAAACTCATGCTCACCAGAAAAGGCTCAGGACGATCACCATCGTTTTCCACATGCGCCACCACGTAACAACGAGGATGTGGCGCCATCATGTTGTGGTAATAGCTTTCACACTCATCAGCGTTGAGATGCAAACGCAAACCACCAACGAGAAAACGTTGCGTGCCGCCGTCATCATCCACCACCGGCAAAGCCTCACGTTCAGCAGACAACGCGAAAGAGCCTGCCACCACACCGACCGCCTCCCACAAATGATCCACCCACTGCTGCAACTGCGCAGGCCGCCGCTCCAGCACCACCGTCACCGGCATGTCTGTAACCTCGGGCACCTGCTGATCGCTCAACTCGACTGGCTGCATTGCCATCCTCCACCATCACTTTTTGCTATGGCTGCAATTTCCATGCCCGGTATTGCTTGCAGGCACGTAATCCCCGCCAACCGCCCGGAACCAATGCAAGCTGACCAACAACGCAACTGCCAACACAGACGAAATGACCCAACAATAGTTGGCTTTAAGACAAAATGACCCAGGATGAAAAAAGAGGGTGTACAGCATGACCACGGCTCGGTTTTATGAGCCAGCCTGACGCCCTATCCGCTCTTCCGGCAGATCGGAATCAAGCGTTCTTTCAAGACCTGACCCTAGAAAACCGCGGACTCGTCGATCCGATGAGAAATGTAGGTTAGGTCAAGCAGGGGTTACAAGAACCATGCTAACTGCTATGTTCTAAACTGAGTCTGCTGTCAAGCTTCACCGACACTATAGAGTAGGTAAAAGAAATGAACACAAACTTGCGTGATTTACCCATCGAACAGAGGATACGGTTGGTTGAAGATCTATGGGATAGTATCGCTGCGGAGCAGCATGTTTTGTTACTCACTGAAGAGCAGAAAGCTGTACTTGACCAACGGTTGGACGCCTATGAGGCGGATGGAGAGCGCGGGCGTCTGGCGCAGGAAGCGGTGGCCCACATAAGAAAACATCTATGAGCTTGGAGGTAAGACTCCGGCAAGAAGCTGAGGAAGACTTGGCTGATGCTGCAACTTGGTACGAGGCGCAGCGCCGAGGCCTTGGTAATGACTTTCTTGACCAAGCGCTTGCAACATTTGCGATGATCGCGAAGAACCCCGTTATGTTTCCTGCCGTTCACAGAAACACTCGACGCGCACTACTGCACAGGTTTCCTTTTGGGGTTTACTATCGAATAGAGGCCGATGCAATAGTTGTCGTTTCCGTGATGCACGGTAGTCGTGACCCACGCCGTTGGCAAAAAAGAACGTAACTACTCAACGCGCCCCTTTGTTTGCTTTTTGGGTGGCTATGCGTGCAAGCTCGAAACAGCGCGACTGGCCTTCATAAGGCTAACTCCAACGTGAGCTGGAGCCCTGTTTGATTACACCGGGTTATACTTACAGACGATGAAACGTCGCAAACACATTCGTGGCCGCCATGCCAATGCCGCAGACCGGGAGGCGGTCGCTTCGCTTCTGGAGGGGTTGCCGCTTGGGCGCGAAGGCTTGCTGGCGGCGTTGCACCGCGTAAACGACAGCCATGGCTGCCTGCCGGAGAACGAGCTGGTGGCGCTGGCGGAGCGATTGGGGCTGTCGGTGGCTGAGGTGTTCGAGGTGGCTAGTTTCTACCACCATTTTTCGATCACCAAGGCTGCGGACGGTCGGTCGGCACTGCGGGTCTGCAATTCCATTGTCTGTGAAATGCATGGTGCCGAGGCATTGTTGAGTACGCTTCAGACGAAGTTTGGCGACACGCTGCGAATCGAACGCGCACCCTGCATGGGGCGCTGCGCCCATCCCCCGGTGGCCACCCTAGGTCAGCAGCCGATTGAAAACGCCACGCCGGAAAAGATCGATGCAGCCTTGCACGCAGAGCAACCTCAGATAGCCACCACGACACCGGCTGACTATCGACAAATCTCCCGGCTGGTTGAGCGTGGCGACCGCGACACCCTGACCGAGACCATCACCCAATCCGGGCTGCGCGGCATGGGCGGGGCGGGCTTTCCCGCCGGGCGCAAATGGCAGTTGGTGCGTCAGCACGACGGCCCGCGGCTGATGGTGGTCAACATCGACGAGGGCGAGCCAGGCACGTTCAAGGATCGCTTTTTACTGGAAACGGCCCTGCACCGATGCATCGAAGGCGCGCTGATCGCAGCCTGGGCGGTGGAAGCCGAGGCGGTGCATTTCTACCTGTGCGATGAATATGCGGACTGCCGCCGCGCACTCGAAAATGCACTGGCGGATTTACAGGCCAATCCGCCTTGCCCGCTGCCGCAACTCCATTTGCACCGGGGCGCGGGCGCCTATGTCTGCGGCGAGGAGTCGGCACTGATCGAATCCATCGAGGGCAAACGCGGCATGCCACGGCTGCGCCCACCGTATATTGCGGAGCAGGGGCTGTTCGGCTGCCCGACGCTGGCCCATAACCTCGAAACCCTCTACTGGGTGGCTGAAATCACCGAGCGTGGTGCCGATTTTTTTCGCCAAGCCGGGCGCAATGGCCGCCACGGGCTACGCCATTTTTCATTGAGCGGGCGAGTGAAAAAACCCGGCGTCTATCTGGCGCCAGCGGGTATTTCCCTGCGCGAGCTGATCGACGAATACGGCGGCGGCATGGCCGATGGCCACCAGCTCAAGGCTTATTTTCCCGGCGGCGCAGCGGGCGGCGTATTGCCCGCCAGCCTGGCCGATGTGCCGCTGGATTTCGATACCTTGCAACCCCACGGCTGCTTCATTGGCTCGGCAGCGGTGATGGTGCTGTCCGATCAAGACAACGTGAAACAGGCGGTACTCAATGCGCTGTGCTTTTTTGCCGATGAATCCTGCGGCCAGTGCACGCCCTGCCGCAGTGGCACGGTGCGCGCAGTGGAATTGCTGTCCCAGCCTCAGCCTGACGCCGCGCTGCTGGAAGCACTGGCGCAAGTGATGCAGGATGCGTCGATCTGCGGACTCGGGCAGGCCGCGCCCAACCCGTTTCTCTGTCTGCTGCGCTATTTTCCCGAGGAGGTGGCCTCATGATCCGCTTCACACTGGACGGCCAGCGCATCGACGCAGAGGACGGCGAGACCATTCTGCAAGCGGCGCAGCGTCATGGCATTGAGATTCCCCACCTCTGTTATAAAGATGGCCTGCCGATCGCGGGCAACTGCCGCGCCTGCATGGTGGAGATCGACGGCGAGCGGGTGCTGGCGGCGTCCTGTGCCCGTCAACCCAGCGAAGGCATGCAGGTACACAGCCGCAGCGAACGGGCGCGACAGTCACAAAAGCTGGTATTGGAATTGCTGCTGGGCGACGTTGGCAGCACTGGCGACAAAATCGGCGGCAACGAACTGGCGACCTGGTGCGACAAACTGGGCATCGAACACAGCCGCTTCCCCGCTCAGACACAGCACGCCCCCGACAACAGTCACGCCGCCATCCATTTCGATGCCGCAGCCTGCATTCGCTGCACACGCTGCCTGCGCGCCTGCCACGATATTCAGGGCAACGATGTCATCGGCCTCGCCTTTCGCGGCGACGCAGCCCGCATCGTCTTCGATCTCGCCGACCCGATGGGCGAATCGTCCTGCGTCGGCTGCGGCGAATGCGTTGCCGCCTGCCCCACCACTGCGCTGCTGCCAGCCCATGCCGATGCGCAGCAAGCAGCCGAGCGCGAAGTGGATTCACTGTGCCCTTACTGCGGGGTCGGCTGCCAGGTCAGCTACCGCGTGCGTGATGGCCGCATCATCAGCGTCGAGGGACGCGACGGCCCAGCCAACCATTTTCGGCTCTGCGTCAAAGGCCGCTACGGCTTCGACTATGTACACAATCGTCAGCGTCTGACACGCCCGCTGATCCGCCGCGACGATGCACCGAAATCGCTGGCGCTGGACAACATCCCACTCGATCCACAACGCTGGTTCCGCGAGGCAAGCTGGGAAGAAGCCCTGGAAGTCGCCGCCAGCGGCCTGCGCCGCATCCGCGATGAACACGGCCCCCGCGCGCTGGCCGGCTTCGGCTCCGCCAAGGGCAGCAACGAAGAGGCCTACTTGTTCCAGAAGCTGGTGCGCTGCGGTTTTGGCAGCAATAACGTCGATCACTGTACGCGGCTGTGCCACGCCTCCTCGGTAGCGGCGCTGCTGGAAATGATCGGCTCGGGCGCCGTCTCCAACCCGGTGGCCGATGTGGCGCTGGCCGATGTGGTCATCGTCATCGGCTCGAACACCACGGAAAACCATCCGGTCGCCGCCACCTTCATGAAAAATGCCGCCCGCGCCGGCACGACGCTGATCGTCATGGACCCGCGCCGCCACGCGCTGGCCCGCCATGCCGACATCTTTCTGCAATTCCGACCGGATACCGATGTCGCCCTGCTCAATGCGCTGCTGCACGTCATCGTCAGCGAAGACCTCGTCGATCACGACTTCATTGCGCAGCGCACCGAAGGCTACGGAGAACTGGCCGCACACCTGGCTGACTATTCGCCGGAGAAGATGGCGCCGATCTGCGGTATTCCCGCCGACACGTTGCGCGAGGTGGCGCGGCAGTATGCGACCGCCGAGCGGGCGATGATCTTCTGGGGCATGGGCATCTCCCAACATGTGCATGGCACCGACAACGCCCGCAGCCTCATCAACCTGGCGCTGATCACCGGACAGATCGGCCGCCCCGGCACCGGGCTGCACCCGTTGCGCGGTCAGAACAACGTCCAGGGCGCTTCCGATGTTGGCCTGATTCCAATGGTCTTCCCCGACTATCAGCGCGTAGACGACCCTGCCGCTGCGGAAAAATTCGAACGGCTGTGGGGCTGCCAGCTCGATCGCGAACCAGGGCTGACCGTGGTGGAAATCATGCGCGCCGCTGACGCCGGCGAGATTCGCGGCATGTACATCATGGGTGAGAACCCGGCCATGTCCGACCCCAACCTGAACCACACCCGGCGGGCGCTGGCACGACTCGAACATTTGGTGGTGCAGGATATTTTTCTCACCGAAACTGCCGCCTTCGCCGATGTCATCCTGCCCGCCAGCGCACTGGCGGAAAAAACCGGCAGCTTCACCAACACCGACCGCCGTGTGCAACTGGCGCAGCAGGCCATCGACCCACCCGGCGAGGCGCGACAGGATCTGGAACTGATCATCGACATTGCCCGCCGCCTCGGGCTGGACTGGGACTACAGCGGCCCCGATACCGTGTTCGCCGAAATGCGCCAAGCAATGCCCAGCATCGCCGGCATCAGCTGGCAACGGCTGCAACGCGAAGGCGCCATCACCTACCCCTGCAGCAGCGCCGACGACCCTGGTCAGCCAGTCATCTTCACCGAACATTTTCCCACGACCAGCGGCAAAGGCCTGCTCAAACGCGTCGCCCTGCAACACGCCGACGAACTGCCCGACGACGATTACCCCTATATCCTGATCACCGGCCGCGTGCTGGAACACTGGCACACCGGCGCAATGACAAGACGCGCCAGCGTACTCGACCAGATCGAGCCCGAAGCCATCGCCTACGTCCACCCGGAAATTCTGCGATCACTGCCCGGCGACGATAAAAAACACATCCGCCTCACCACCCGGCGCGGCAGCGTAGAACTCACTGCCACCCCCGACGAACGCCTCCTCCCCGGCCAGATCTTCCTGCCCTTCTGCTACCACGAAGCCGCCGCCAACCTGCTCACCAATGAAGCGCTCGACCCTTTTGGGAAAATACCGGAATATAAATATTGTGCCGTGCAGGTGGGAAGATAAGGCTGGATGCGCTGCGTTTGGATCAGACCGAAGCGCGGTGACACAAGCCTGACAGTTAGGCTTTACCTTGAACCAAGTGACTCAGCCCTTATTATTCCCATGATAAAGTCGGCAAATCTGTCGTCAATGTTAGGAGAGAGAATTGGCTAAAAGCGCTTCATCCAAGGCGAGTGGTGGCGAAAAGAAGAAACCCGAAACCAGCACACCACGAAGTGCGATCTGTCCTCGCTGCCACACCATGCTGACCAGAGCCGATCGCATTCCAAAAACCACATTGCAGGCCATTTTTTCGCCCAGCAAGAAACGCTACTGGTGTGACGCATGCGGGCTGAAATTCACCACCTCCGCGACCGTTAGCGCATCAGATACCCCAAAGCCTGCCAACAGCCACCGCAAGAACCGAACATCCAGCCACGCAATCGAGAGCGACGAGACACCACCCACCCAGAAGAAACCTCAAGCCGTCAAGCGGAAAAACGGTGTAGCCCATGATGGCGAGCAACGGGTGGAAAAACAGCAGGCTGCCAGCCAGGCCGTCGCCTCAGAAGCTCGTCGCGCGAACGAACAAACA
This sequence comes from uncultured Thiotrichales bacterium, assembly GCA_964596975.1. Lineage (GTDB taxonomy): Bacteria > Pseudomonadota > Gammaproteobacteria > UWMA-0217 > UWMA-0217 > JALSHZ01. Next base: position 6,356 of record CAZQXF010000091.1, read on the forward strand.
GAGGCCGCATCGGACTCGGTAGCACAGGAACTCCTACTCAAAGAACTGGCGCGACTGCGCAAGGTCGAGAAAAAATATCGCGCGCTCAAAAAGGTCAATCGCTATCTAGTCAAGGCAACTCGCCGTCGTACCAGCCAGTCACGGCCTCGACGTTGACGCGCGTGTCAACCCAATAACGCGATTCTGGCCTGGGGCTGAGACTCCGGCAGGGGTGAACTGAGTCGTTTCAAGCGCTTTATTCACTGATTGCTGCGGCTGCTTTCATCATGGCCACCGGATTATGAGCGCCGATATAGACGGGAATAGGGGTCTTGCCGCAATCAAAAAATCCATAAACGGCCTCCTGGGCGCAGCGCACGGAATACTCCACCGTAAATACGCAGTCATCATCGACTTCGGCAAACTGCCCGAGAAAGGCGATATTGGTTGCACCTTTGGGAATGACGCGTGGGCGGTCTCCCGGCTTGCGCGGCATGAACAGGCTATCGATGAACGGCATAGCAGTGGGAATGCAATTGATGACTTTCCCTGCTGCGCTCACCGGCTTCATCAGCGCCTGAATTTTCAGGTGATACCAAAGCTCTTCGAGTATCTCCGCACCCGTGCAATCGCTCATTTTCTTTTTGACACAGTTGCCCACCCGATCAGGGTATAGGCCATAGCCCCAGAAAATTTTGATATGTTTGGGCTGGTCCGGAAAGTGAGGCTGGCGAGCAATCACGATGGACATTAACCAATTGGAATCTGTCATGGTCACCAACCCACCGGTCCCGTCAGTATTGCCGGAAAACTCCTCCATGTAGTCGTGGAACGTGTCATCCGCAAGTGTGACGCTAAAGGAATACCATTTTTGCAGATCAATCTGATCACAAAACACTTCAGGATGACCAAAGTCCTCGTGTTTGGCGGCGATTTTCTTCCACAACTGCCAGGAGCCGGAATCCTCGATTCCCTTCAGTACCGGAACGCGATTCAGGCTTCCATTATCGGTGCTATCGGTGATCGAGCCGTTGGTGAAAAACACATAGTCCTCAGCACCAAGCGGAATCGTTTGCGCCTGACCGGATTGAGCGACCTCCAATGAAACGGCTGTTTTCTGATCCTCGGAAAGATCGAATACGATATCGGTTACTTGGGTTTCCAGCTCAAACTTGACGCCCTTGTCCCGCAGGAACCTTTCCATTGGCACGACAACCGAATGATATTGATTGTATTTTGTGCGCAGTATGCCGCCAATATACTTGAGGCCGGGGACCAGGTGCATGAATCGCTTCATATAACGACGCATTTCGGCGACCGAACTCCAGCGCTGGAAGGCAAACATGGTTGTAAAGATCAACCAGAAATTGGTGGCAAAGAAATCCAGATGGAACCAGTCCTCGATACGCAAGTTCGCCAGCTTTGATTCCGGGGTGAACAAGAGCTCCATCATGCGAAACTGTTCCCTTCGGCTGAGCTGGTACGATGACAGGTCCATTTTTTCACCATTTCGCAGCAGTCTAGCCTGCGCATGCGACACGAACCGCCGGTTGAACTCCATCGTCTCCTCGGTCACGCTCACATCGGGATCATCATAGGAGGGAATGCCGGAAAGGACATCCCAATAGCAGCGATATTGCTCCTCATGCATCCGACCTCCGCGGATGACATACCCCTTTTCCGCATCACCCGCACCATCCAACGCACCTCCGATAACCGAGTTCTGCTCAAGAATCATGATGTTTTCCGGGTTGAATCCGGCATCTCGTATCAGAAGTACCGCACTGGACAATGAGGCGATACCACTGCCGACCAGAAAGACACGCGTGTTCTCCGTTACTGTCGTTTTCACCAGAATGCCTCCATTGGCGGATGAGAAGAAGATACATCAAAGAGGGTAGTTCAAACTCGGCATGCTTGCCCGATTTTTATGTGCTCAGGACCTACGGTTGCCTGCTGGGATTCAGGCTCAGGTCTGATTTGACGCCATAAAACGTCTCGTAGTGGTTTACCCAAACGTCGATTTCCTGTCGCATCGCCTCATAGAGGATAGTAAGTTCGGGACACCAATGCTCGTGCAGGTCCGGGCGAACTGGAGCAATAACAGCATGGCGCCGGCTCGGCACAGGGAGGAAACGCGCATAAAACCCCGATACGCGCCATCCGTCAAAACACAGCATAAGACTTGGCTCCGGTCGAGTCTTCGATCGCGCAGGATCTGGAAGCCACTTTACTGTCACTCATGTGACAGCAACGCGACTGGTATTACTCTACTATCTCCACCACGAGATCTCATGGTAACGAGATACTAATGTAGGCCGAGCGACCGCCCCCACACTAGAAGGAGTTCTGACAATGACTGAAACAGTAACAAAAACCTACCGGACAGTGGACGCACTGAAAAACGTCAAAGATGACTTGGTTTCAACCGGCTTTGAACAGGAACGTATTTTTGTCGACAAGGCCAACAAACAGGTCAAGGTGATTATCCCCAATGTAATTGAACCAGAAGTGCTTGAAATCCTGAATCGTCACGACCCGATTGATTAATCACCAAACCGTCACAGGAAACCGGATTGCTGTCTATATCCGGTTTTCAACGAAAGAAAGAAAGAAAGGGTCAGGTCTTGTTTAAGAGCACGAATGATAGGGTCAGGTCTTGTTTAATAGCATAAAACAACCGATGGCGATTTATCCAGGCT
>CAZQXF010000092.1:0-9005 GCA_964596975.1 uncultured Thiotrichales bacterium
TACATTCCAGCTTCCACCTTTCCCGGAGAACTGGCTGATGTGCAAATTTGAACTCTGAAACTTGAGTAACCAGCAACTATACAATCACCAATCCATCGGTAACTTATCGATTTTAAGCCCTTGCCTGCTAAAGTAAGTGCCACTCGGGTTAGGGGGGGATTGGAACAACCATGGGTTCGCAGCAAGCCCCTGAAAATCCCCCTCAATCTCTCTTTCACAAAGGGGAAGCCGTCGGACGCGATAGTGGTGTTGCTACGCATAGCGCCGGCCTCAACCGTGATGAACTAGTGCCTTTTCAGGCATCGCCCTCTTCCACCACCGCTGCCAACTGCTCCACCAACATCTCTTCATCCTCGTGAAATTCCGGTACGGCTAGCAGATACACGGCGAAGGTGGTGCCTGCGCCTTCTGCGGAATCAACGGTGATCAAGCCACCATAACGGCGCACCAGCCCATAGCTGACGGACAGCCCCAGGCCGGTGCCCTCACCCTGGGCTTTGGTGGTGAAAAACGGGTTGAATACCTGATCGAGTTTTTCCAGCGGGATGCCGTGACCATTGTCCTGCACTTCCACAACAACCCCCCGCTGCTCCCAGTCACGGGTGCAGACGCGCACGACGCCATTGGTTTCCGGCAGCGCGTGGATCGCATTGACGAGCAGGTTGACCAGTACCTGTTGCAATTCCTGCACGTTGATTTCAATGCCGGCCGAGGCTTGCAGATTGAGCTGAATATCGAATTGCTGCTGCTTGTGCAGGTGTTCGACCAGGCGCAGACAGGCTTGCACCTGCTCATTGACATCCACGTAACTGAGGTAGCCGGCGTAAGCATCCGGGCGGGCATATTGCAGCAGACGGTTGACAATATCCTGAATGCGATAGACCTGCTCGATCACCAGATCGAGATCTTCGCGCACGGGGGCTGCGGCGTCACCCAGCTCTTCGATGATGTTTTCCAGATTGCCCAGCATCACCGCGGTGGGGTTGTTGATTTCATGCGCCACCCCAGCGGTGAGTTCGCCCAGCGCGGCGAGCTTTTCGGCCACCACCAGTTGCTGACGGGTGCGCCGCAACACCTGAATGGTCTGACGCAGCTCTTCATTGCTGCGCCGCAATTCGGCCGTTCGCTCTTCGACCTTGTGCTCCAATTCATTGGCAGCCTGTTCTATCCGCCGGTGCTGCTGCTGCAACAGATCGAGCATGGCATCGAACTGCCGCGCCAGTTCACCCAGCTCATCTTGCGAGGCAATCTCACCGATACGCCGCTGTTCGCCCCGGCGGGTGGCGGCCACCACCTGGCTGATCGCTTCCACCGGCCGGAATATGCTGCGCGCACCCCAGACCGCCAGCGAAGAAGCCAGCAGCATCAACACGATGAACAAGCCGATCAACAGTGCCAAGCCGCCAAACAGCGCACGCCGATAGGGCGCTTCGAGATAACCGGCGTACAGAATGCCCACCCGCTTTCCGCGCGAATCGACGATGGGCTCGTAACCGGAGATATACCAGTCGTTGACGACGAATGCGCGGTCGATCCAGTGACGTCCTTCATCGAGTACCTGGGTGCGCACCTGGTCGGAAACCCGAGTACCAAGCGCCCGCTCCCCCGCACGCAGTGGCACATTGGTGGAGATCCGTACATCATCGAGAAAAACCGTGACCGTGCCGAGACTGCCTTCGAGCAGGCTCCCTTCGCCATAGACCAGATCGCGAATGCCATCGACAAAGTCGAAATTGCGATTCAGCAACACACCACCATCGAGCAACGCCAGCACCTTGCCATCCTCGTCCCGCAAGGGGTAGATGACGCGAATCATCATGCCCCGATCTTCCACCTGCCGCGTGGTCGGCCTGGCGCGCGGAGTTTCCAGCAGCGGCAGACGGACCGTGCTGGCCAGTTGTTCGGAAATCGCGCGTAAATCCTCGGCACTGAAGATCTCCACACCACTGACCGCCTCACCCTGCGCTGCTGCCGAGCGCAACGGCGATGACCGGCTGACACGATCGTTACCGTCGCCCCAGCGTTGCCCCGAGGAATCCGTCAGCCACAGCCAGGAAAAGCCCGCATTTTGCTCAACGCGTGCCAGCTGTTGGTGCACTGCCTGACGGTCTGCCTCCCCCAGCGCCGAGCGGAAAGCATAGCTCTCACCCAGCAACGCCAGCCGCGAGAGGTAATCGTGGCGCACCCGCTGAAACACATCATGCGCCACGGAAAGATCGGTCGTGACCTTGAAAAACAGCTGATCGTAGGTGAACCGCGTCCCCCACCACAGCGACAACAGCAAGGCGACCGGGACGATCAGCAAAATGGGAAACAGCACCAGCGCCAGCAGTTTGCGCCGCAGGCGCGAACGAATGGCGTCGATGGCTGGCTGAATCAATCCCACGCCGTTGCCTCCCACAAAAATCGCCGCTGCATCACTGCTTGGCGGTTGCCTGCATTTCGCCCCACTCCTTCAACTTGCGCTCCAGGGTTTTGCGCGCAATCCCCAGGCGTCGCGCCGCCGCCGACTTATTGCCCTTTTCCAGCGTCAGCACATGCAGAATGTGGCGGCGCTCGACCGCTGCCAGCGTCATGTCGTCGTCTTCTGCGCTGGCGCGATGGGCAGCAACGCCGGAAATGCATTGTCCCGGCCCGGTGTTCAGCAACAGACAGCGCTCGATGACGTTACGCAGCTCGCGCACATTGCCAGGCCAGTCGTAATTCATCAGCCGCAACAGATCCGCCTCACGCACCTCGGGGGGTGTGATCCCCATTTCCCGCGACAGCATCTCGACAAAATGGGATACCAGCGGTGGAATGTCTTCCTGGCAGTCGCGCAGTGCAGGCAGGTGTAGCGTCAGCACATTCAAGCGGTAGTAGAGATCCTCGCGGAAACGTCCGGCAGCCACTTCTTTCGCCAGGTCTCGATTGGTCGCGGCGACGATCCGCACGTCCACCGGGACTTCCCGATTGGAGCCAACGGGGCGCACGGTGCGCTCCTCGATCACACGCAGCAAATGCGCCTGCATGGACAGGGGCATCTCACCGATTTCATCGAGAAACAGCGTGCCGCCATTGGCGTAACTGAACAGGCCGTCACGCGCCTGCTGCGCGCCAGTAAAAGCGCCTTTGACATGCCCGAACAGCTCCGATTCCAGCAAGTCGGCTGTGAACGCGCCACAATTGATTGGTACGAAGCTGCCTTCGCGGCCACTCCAGCGATGAATCGCCCGCGCCACCAGCTCCTTGCCCGTGCCGGTCTCACCTTCTACCAGCACGGTGGATTTCATCGGCGCGACACGCTTGAGCATTTCGCAGAGGTTTTTTCTTGCCTCGCTCACCCCGACCATGCCGGCCTCGTCAATCTGGCCCACCTCGCGCCGTAACAAATAGTTTTCGCGCTCGACACGCTGGTGTGCCAGACACCGTTCCACCGCTGCCAGCAGCTGTTCGGTGCGAAAAGGTTTGAGCAGAAAATCGAAGGCACCGACACGCAACGCGGCGATCGCGGTTTTCAAATCGGCATTGGCGGTAATGAAGATCACCGCAGTATCAGCGCCCTGGGCACGAACCTTCTGCACCCATTCAACCCCGGAACAGCCCGGCAGGCGAATGTCGGCGATGATCACGTCAAAACGGTAACGCTGACGCAAGGCCTCGGCGGTTTCAGCGTCTTCCGCCACCTCCACCATGCCGAAACGCTTGCATAGCGCCTTGCTAAGAAAATGCCGCATACCCGGCTCATCATCAACGATGAGCACCGAGGCTAGTTCAGGTTCCAGTTTCATGGGCACATCCGGATTTGCACTGGCAGACAGTGCGTCGGGGGCAGTAGGGGCTACCGAGCTTGTATTCATGGTGTAACCGTTCCTGAGATATTCAATATTGGTGATTTATTTTGTGTTGCATTCCTGCGTTCAGACAGGGCTGACGCCTGGTTCAAGCGTTGTGCCGCGAGAAAAAGAAAAACCCGACAACAACACCTCTGAGTCTAGTCCAATGTAGCAACAAGTGGGTCATTTTGACCCACCACTACCCTCTCGACATGCGCATTTCAAGTGATTCCGCGCGTGGAAAAGGCCACGCCACACTGGCTTTACCCTGCTGATGCAAGAACCGCACCAGATCAGCAATGGTTGGCACCGTCCTTGCATTCTTTTCTGCACCATCGTTATTTCGAGCTTGTTGCCATGCACCGATATGTTGTCACGCTGCTGCTTTGCCTTGGACTCGTCCTGCCACCTGTCACAGCCGACGATGCGCCCATCGTCCGCCTGGCCACCACAACCAGCACGGAAAATTCCGGCCTGTTGCAAGCATTGCTGCCCGCGTTTGAAGCCCAAACAGGCTATCGCGTTCATGTGATTGCGGTTGGCACCGGCAAAGCGTTACGGATGGGGCGTGACGGCGATGTCGATGTGTTGCTGGTACATGCGCCCAACGCCGAGCGCGCCTTTATCGCCGAAGGGGCGGGCCTGCGCCAGCAGCCTGTGATGCACAACGATTTTCTGCTGGTCGGACCCGCTGACGACCCCGCAGGTATCAAGCACCTGCCTGATGCCGCTACGGCGCTGCGCCAGATTGCCAATCGTGGCGCGACATTCATTTCCCGTGGTGATGATTCGGGCACCCACAAGAAAGAGCGAGCGCTGTGGCAAGCAGCCGGCATCCAGCCATCGGGTGCCTGGTATCGTGAAGCGGGCCAGGGCATGGGTAAAGTGCTGCAAATGGCCAACGAACTCGATGCCTACACCCTGACCGACCGCGGCACCTGGCTGGCCTATCGCAGCCAATCGGTTTTACAGCCGCTCGTCAGTGGCGACGAGACGTTGCACAACCCCTACAGCCTGATCGCGGTCAACCCGAAACGCTACCCCGACATCAACCACCGTGGTGCATTGGCATTGATCGACTGGCTGACGGGGCAGGACGGCCAACAGCAAATTGCCAATTTCCGCCTGGGCGGCGAGCAACTGTTCCACCCCGACGCCATGCAGCTGGCCCGACCTTGAATCATGGAATCGCTCAACCAGGCCAGCCTGCACGCCATCAAACTCCTGCTGTCCGGCGACCCTGCGCTGTGGGAAATCGTCGGGCTATCCTTCCGTGTTTCCCTGACCGCGCTGCTGATCGCCATACCGCCCGGCCTGCTGCTTGCCGCGCTGCTGGCATTTGCGCGCTTTCCGGGGCGGCGCCTCTTGCTGTCGCTGTTTCACACCTTGCTGGCGGTGCCCGCCGTGGTCGTCGGACTGACGCTCTACCTGCTGCTGTCGCGGGCAGGACCGCTCGGCGAGTGGCGTTTGCTGTTCACCCAAAGCGCCATGATCGCCGGCCAGACCATGTTGGCACTGCCGATCATCGTCTCCATGGCGTATAGCGCACTGCAGGAAATCGACCCCCGCGCCTGGGAGACCGCCAGAACCCTGGGGCACGGCCCGCAGCACACCGCCTGGGTGTTGATGGGCGAAGTGCGCTACGTCTTGCTGGCAGCGGTCATCGCGGCGTTCGGTCGGATCATCGCCGAGGTTGGCGCTGCCATGATGCTGGGCGGCAATATTCTCGGTTATACCCGCAATATCACCACCGCCATCGCGCTGGAAACCAGCAAGGGTGCCTATGCACAGGGCATTGCGCTGGGTCTGGTGCTGCTGATACTGGCCTTTGCGCTCAATACCACTTTGCATTGGATGCAAGGCCGCAGCCGCCTGCAACCGGAGTTACTGACATGAAAGCCCTGCAAGTACGTGATCTGAGGCTGCAATACGAGCGCAAGCAGCTGTTCGATCATCTGGCGCTGGACCTCTATCCCGGCGGTTGCCGTTTGCTGTGTGGCGACAACGGCGCCGGAAAGTCGAGCTTGCTGCGCATTCTTGCCGGGCTCCAGCCCGCCGACAGCATCCATCTACTGTCACCACCAACGACCTCACCACGCAAGGCGGCAGCTCTGCTACGCCGTTGCACCACCTATTTGCATCAACACCCGTACCTGTTCCGTGGCACGGTACTGAGCAATCTCAAGCTGGCCCTGCCTCGCAGCCTGGGCCGCAAACAGCGCGAGCGGCAACTGGACAAGGCATTGGTCCTGGCCGGTATCGAGCACTTGGCGCTGCGTGAAGCCATTCGTCTGTCCGGCGGCGAGCGCCAACGCCTGGCGCTGGCGCGTGCCTGGTTGCGCGGCGTTCCCTTTCTGCTACTCGACGAACCCACGGCCAACCTCGACAGCAGATCACGCGCCAGAACACTCGACCTGCTCGATGCCTTGCTCGACGAAGGGCGCAGCCTGCTGGTCGCAACCCACGATCCACAACACTTTCCCGCTTTCATGCATGACCGGCTGCGCCTGCACAACGGCAGGCTCGGCATCGATCCACACATGACACCCGCAACCGAGCAACAACGCGTCCTGGCTCGGCCCCTTCCAGCACAACACAACGAATCACCATGATCCAAAGCCCACTGCCGATATTAGGGTTATGCGCCTGGTCAGGCACCGGCAAAACCACCCTGCTGAAACAACTGCTGCCGCTGCTGCGGGCGCGAGAGATCCGTGTGGGCGTCATCAAACACGCCCATCACAGCTTTGAAGTCGATCAGCCCGGCAAGGATTCCTGGGAACTGCGCCATGCCGGCGCCGACCAGATGCTGGTCGCCTCAAGCAAACGTGCCGCTCTGATGACCGAATTCGACCAGGACGAACCGCCCGCACTGGCCGACCTTCTCTCGATGCTCGACCCTTCCCGCCTCGACCTGATACTGGTCGAAGGCTTCAAGCGCGAAATATTTCCAAAAATAGAACTCCACCGCCCCTCACTGAACCGCCCGCTACTCTGCGGACGCATGCAGCATATTATTGCCGTTGCAGCGGACACCACCCTGAGCCTGCCACGCCAACTGCCTTTATTGAACCTGAACGATACTGAAGAAATAGCGCAGTTTATTGTCGATTTTCAACGCCAGCAGTTTTGCCGGCATGTGTCTTGACAAGTTCCGGCTGAAACGAGCTATTCAAGGGACATAACACCTGACTACTTAGCGGGTTGATAAGCGCTCGCCGCTCATCAACCCGGTAAGAAACTCTGGTCAGCTTTTTTCCGGATCAGCCGATTTTTCCGGTTTACCCTGCTGACTGCTTACCTCCTCATACCATAACGAATGGTGAGTTTTCGCCCAGTTGACATCCACATTTCCTCGCGTCATGCCTTGTAGTGTGCCTTCGGTGCCGATACTGCCAAGGTAGATATGGCCAATAATCACAGCCATCAAGGCAACGGTTGTGAGGCCATGTATGACCTGTGCAAGGCGCAGCGGTTCGCGCGCCGAATCGACGACGAATGGAAAGTCGAGCACCAAACCTGACACACTGATGCCCGCGCCAATCACGACGAGTAGCCAAAACAGGATTTTCTCGCCGGCATTGAAAAAGCCGGCGGGAGGGTGTGACTTGCCAAGGAACCCACCCAACTTCGCGAGCCAGACAATATCGGCACCACGGGGCAGGTTCTTGCCAACAAAGCGAATAAAAAAGAGCACCAGAACAACAGCGAATGGCGGGCCCAGCAGATTGTGAATCCACTTACCGGCCAACGCAATCGGGCCGAAGGCCTCGATGCCCAACCATGGAATAATGACCAACCGGCCAAACAGAAAAAGCAGGCCAGTGACAGCAAGGATCAGAAACGTCACTGCCATCACCCAATGCAAAATCAGGTCATAACGCTTGAACCGTTCGATACGGCTGCCACTCTCCCCATCAACAATCCGCACCGGCCCATGCACGAGGTGATACAACGCCAGCAGAATGAGAGCCCCTGCCAATACCCAGCCGCCATAGCGCGTGAGTTTCTCGTTACGGAACTGACGGTAGTCTTCCCCTTGAACATCGATCAGTACGGCATCATCCGGGCGAGGTGCCTGCGTACGAGCAGGCAACATCACGTCATCGCGCTGGCGCACAGCATTCCATACTTCAGCCCCTGGATTGGAAAAATATGGCGGCACACTGGCGGGTGCATTGGGCGCCGCGGCAAGCTGCTGTACGGGCAGCAATAGCAGCAACAGTATGAAAAGTCGTAACCCCATAGATCACTTCCCCTTCGGCGCGTTTGCCGCTGACGGCGCAAATACCAGGCTGAAAGTCACCGGCACAGCGGTGGCGATCGCAGGCAGCTTTGCCACTTCCCTTAGCTTTGCGATGCCAGCTGCCAGATCAAAATTCGCAGCATTGACGATCATCGGCTGCAACGTACTCACCAGGAGCTTATTGCCATCGAGTCTGACCACGCGTAGCCGACTGTTCATCAATGCGCTTTTTCCGTGCAGTGACAAATTGACCTTGATATCGAGGTCAGCCATTCCACCCACCGGCAGTCCCTTGACCGGCGTCAAATCAGCATCTCCAGTGATTTTTGCAAGCGGGAACTTACCCACTTCGAAAAGCATGTCCCGCATCCGCTCATCGCGGACCGGGATATTGGTCGCCACGCTGGCGAGATCAATCCGCACCTCAAAACGCCCATCTGACGACAACATGCCGTCTATCTGCCTGAAGCCATGAATCTCGGCGACTGCCGATTTCTTGATAGACACGAAATTGAGCTGAGATTGCGCCTTCTCCAGCGTCCAGTCTGCAAACGCGGACATTGGCACAGCGAACACTAGCAAAGCGATACTGAAGCAGTATATTTTTCTAACGATAGGTAACATGTGATACCTCCATTGACGAACGTTAGTCATGCGGTGAAGTCCCCACATAGACAGCGCGGTTTTGTCATCATATATTTAGTTTCTCTAGTTTCGGAGTTCAAATTTGCAAGCCAGCGAATTCCCCCTTTCGCAAAGGGGGAAGCTGTCAGACACAACAGCCGTGTTGCTACGGATAGCACTGACCTCAACCGTGATGAACTCCGAAACTTGAGTTAGTTTGCCCCCTACGCCGTTGCACTGGCCTTCCCTTCCTTGTCAGGTGCTGGCCCCAATGTGGCACGTTGATAACCAACCCCTCTGGAAATACCCGCCGCAGCACG
>CAZQXF010000093.1:0-9004 GCA_964596975.1 uncultured Thiotrichales bacterium
CACGGTCAGTGCAATCAGCGTCCAGGTAAACAGCAATGCCGCCAGTGTCAGCCAGCTGAAGCCGAGCTGCCAGGCCACCGCGGCGGAGAGGGCGGCCGTCGCCAGCTCGACCAGCGGGTATTGGGGCGAAATCCGTGCCTTGCAGGCAATGCATTTGCCGCGTAGCAACAGGTAACTGATAACGGGAATATTCTCCCAGGCGCGAATCTTGTGCTGGCAGTAGGGACAGGTAGAGGCTGGGGTGATCAGGTTGAACGTTGCTTCCGCGGCTTCTTCATCCCCAGCGTGTTCTTGGCAGTCTGCACGCCAGCGATTTTCCATCATCACCGGCAGGCGGTAGATCACGACGTTGAGGAAGCTGCCGATGAGCAGCCCGAGCACGGCAACGGTTATAGTCAATGCCGCTGGAGAAGTGGCCAACATCTCGATCATCGTGGAAATTCCTTATCACTCGACTAACCCCCTCTCCCCGAGGGGAGAGGGCTGGGGGGAGGGGTGCCCGGCAAGGGCGGGATCAGATAACCGCGCCGAGCTTGAAGATAGGCAGATACATGGCGATGACAAGACCGCCGATCAGTACGCCGAGAATCGCCATGATCAAAGGCTCCAGCATGCTGCTGAGGCTGTCGACCATGTTGTCCACTTCTTCCTCATAGAAATCGGCGACTTTGGATAGCATGTGGTCTAGTGAGCCCGATTCCTCGCCGATGGCGACCATCTGGATCACCATATTGGGGAACACGCCGGTGTTGCGGATGGACTGCTGGATCTGCATGCCGGTGGTGGTGTCGTCCCGAATTTGTAGGGTGGCCTTCGCGTAGACCGAGTTGCCGGTGGCACCCGCGACCGAGTTCAGCGCTTCCACGAGTGGCACCCCCGCGGCGAACATGGTGGCCAGCGTGCGGGCAAAGCGGGCAATGGCCGATTTTTCGACGACCGGACCGAATACAGGCAGTTTCAGCATCAGCCGGTCGATCTTGTGGCGAAATGCTTCGGAGCGGCGGTGAACGAAGACAAATCCGTACACCGCGATAATGATGATGCCGAATATGACCCACCACCATTTCTGCATGAATTCGGAGAGATGTATGACAAAGGTGGTGAAGGCGGGCAGGTCGGCGCCAAAATCCTTGAACAGGTCTTCAAACGTTGGTACAACGAAGATCAGCAGGATGGCAGAGACCACGAAAGCGATGACCAGCACCGACAGCGGGTAGAACATCGCCTTTTTGATCTTCGCCTTGATGGCTTCGGTCTTTTCTTTGTACGTCGCGATCTTGTCGAGCAGAGACTCGAGCGAGCCAGACTGCTCGCCAGCCTCGACCAGGCTGACGAACAGATCGTCAAAATAGCGCGGGTGCTGGGCCAGCGCGTCGGCCAGGCTATTACCACCTTCGACATGGTTCTTGATCGCCATCACCAGATCCTGCATCGCCGGGTTCTCGTGGCCGCGGGCGATGATGTCGAGTGATTGCACCATCGGTACGCCAGCCGTGATCATCGTTGCCAGCTGACGGGCAAAGCCGGCGATATCCGCGCCGACGATCTTTTTCTTCTTGCTGAACAGTGGTTTGGGTTTTTTCTTCAGCTTGACCGTCTTGATGCCCTGACGGCGCAGGTCGGCCTTGACCAGCAGTTCCGACACGCCCAGGGACTCGCCCCGGACCCGTTCGCCGCCGCTGTTGATGCCTTCCCAGATGAAAGTGATCTTTTCGGCTTTCGCTGCCATCTATCAGTCCTTGGTTACGCGGTTGATTTCTTCGAGGCTGGTCAGGCCCGCGCGCACCTTGTCGAGACCGGATTCGCGAAGATCCTTGATGCCTTCCTTCTTCGCCTGTTCCGCCAGCTCCAGCGCGTTGCCGTTTTCCATGATGATTCTGCCCATCTCTTCCGATATGGGCATGACCTGGAAAATACCAACACGGCCCTTGTAGCCGCCAGTACACTTGTCACAGCCTACTGCGCGATAAATGGGAAAACTGCCGATTTCTCCTTCGGCAAAGCCTTCTGCCAGCAGCACGTCGCGGGGGACGTCGTGGGTTGCCTTGCAGTGGTCGCAAAGCTTGCGCCCGAGCCGCTGGGCGATGATCAGCGATACCGACGAGGCGATGTTGTAGGACGGCACACCCATATTAGCGAGACGGGTCAGCGTTTGTGGCGCGTCGTTGGTGTGCAGCGTCGATAGCACAAGGTGGCCGGTTTGAGCCGCCTTGATGGCAATTTCGGCGGTTTCGAGGTCGCGGATCTCACCCACCATGATCACGTCGGGGTCCTGGCGCAGAAAGGCGCGCAGCGCATTGGCGAAGGTCAGCCCCACTTTTGGGTTCACGTTGACCTGATTGACGCCCATCATGTTGATCTCGGCCGGGTCTTCCGCGGTGGAGATATTGCGATCCGGGGTGTTGAGAATATTGAGGCCGGTGTAGAGCGAAACCGTTTTACCACTGCCCGTTGGGCCGGTGACGAGAATCATGCCGTAGGGTTTGGACAGTGCGTCGAGATAGAGCTTTTTCTGCTCCTCGTCATAGCCCAAGGCATCGATGCCCAGCTTGGCGCTGTTGGGATCGAGAATACGCAACACGATCTTTTCGCCGTACAGTGTCGGACAGGTGTTGACACGAAAATCGATGGCACGCTTTTCAGAAATCTTCAGCTTGATGCGGCCGTCCTGCGGGATGCGTCGCTCCGAGATGTCCATGCGCGACATGACCTTGACCCGGGCGATGACGCGCTGTGCCAGGCTGTGCGGCGCCTTGGCGACCTCGTGCAGAATGCCGTCCATGCGGAAGCGCACGCGGAAGACTTTTTCGTAGATCTCGAAATGGATGTCAGAAGCGCCGCGGCGGATGGCGTTCAGCAATGTGCTGTTGACGAAACGCACCACCGGCGTGTCGTCGATCTCGGCCGTGGCAGATTGCTGTACCTGTGTGTCCTCCAACCCGACTTGCAGATCTTCCAGATCGTCTTCGAGGTCGGCGCCGCCAGCCCAGTTGTTATCGGCAGTGTCCAGTACCTGCTTGATCATCGCGTGGAGCTTGTCGTCCTCGACGATGATCGCTTCTGCTGTCAGATTGGTTTTGAACTTCAGTTCGTCCAGCGCGACGACGTTCATCGGATCGGCAATGGCGACATAGACGACATTGCTGCGCTTGATCAGTGGTAGCGCATGGTGCTTGGTCAGCAGGTCTTCGTCGATCAGATCCGATGGCAGGAATTCGGCATCGAAAGCCGCCAGATCCAGCATGGGAAAGCCGAACTCCTCGGCGCTGGCGCGGGCAACCTGCAGTGGTGTGGCGATCGATTCGTCCAGCAGCACTTGCACCAGCGGCTTGCCGGTTTTGGACGTCAGCGCCTGGGTTTCGATCGCCTGTGTTTTGGAAATAACCCGTTCCACCAGTAACCGCCGCAACAGGCCGGTGACGGCAATGCTCTCGGTGGGGGGATTGTTGGCGGTATTGGCTTGGGTCATGGTGGTGGAACCACTCCTGTTGCGTTCCGTCGTTCGATATTCGTCAGAGAGATCAGGTGATGAGATGTTGAGAATTTGGTCAGGCGATCAATAACATAGCATAAAGTTCCCAACCGGAGTGTGACAAGTCCGACAGGCAAAAAGGAAAAGCCCCGCGAGCGGGGCTTTTCTTGGTCTAGCTGTTAAGAGAGACTCTTACTGACACTGAGTTGGAAGATATTTGTCATGAATCGTCTCCCCCGCCTTGACGGAGCAGCTGAATTTTAGTGCTCCGCCAGTATCCTCGTATGCGAATTCAAGAGTTTTACCGTTGACATTCGCGTTGATTTTGTCGAGTTTGACGGAAAATACTGCTTTTGAGTCGCTGCTCTTAGCGTATGTAACGGCTGATTTGTAGTCCAGGTTTGTCATGGTGTCATAGAAGCCATCAGTCGTTGAATTGGTCTCGTTGATTGCTCCAGCGCCTGTACCAGTGGCTGGCATCTTACCCAGCTCGGCATACCGATCAAACATCGCCGATTTACCCGAAGAGGCAGTAGCAACGATGCTGGTAATCTTCGATTTTGCCACATAATCCTGATAGGCCGGCAGCGCGACTGCGGCGAGGATGCCGATGATCGCGACAACGATCATCAGTTCGATCAGTGTAAAACCCTGTTGTGTCTTTTTCATGTTATTTGGACTCCAGTCTTGTGTATTGTCGTAATCAGCTTTGCAGGCTGTGTGTTAACGGTGAGATATCATACACATAGCATGCCAGGTTGGCTGCTAGTGGACGGCATCATCTGCATGACTTCTGGGATAAATGGTCGGTCTCGCCGTAACTTGCTGATTTCCATGGCTGGGGTTTACCCGAAAATGAGCGCTGGTGCAGGCCAGCCAAGTGAGCGGCGGTTGCGCTTGAATGCCTTTGGTGGCTTTTCTGCGGCGCTAAACTGACAAAATTGTCAGCTATTGCCACTTATTCGATGTCAAATTTTGTCAGTCGGTAGCGCAGTTGCCGCAGGGTCATGCCAAGCAGGCGGGCGGCGGCGGTTTTGTTCCAGCGGGTTTCTTCCAGCGCTTCGAGGATGGCGGCCTTTTCCTGGTTCGCGAGTGATTCCGTGAGTGTCCCCTTTTCAGCTGTTGGCGCCGATGCGGCCGATGTCTCACCTTGTTGGGGCAATTCGATTTCCTGCGCGTGGATGCTTTGGTTGTTCGACAACGTGCAGGCGCGTTCGAGAATGTTCTCCAGCTCACGAACATTGCCGGGGAAGTGGTAATGGCGCAGTTTTTCCAGCGCCGCATCGGTCAGCGTGGCGACGGGCATGTCCCACTGGGCGGCGATACGCCTGAGAAAATGTTTGGCGAGCACACCGATATCTTCCCGGCGCTCCCGCAACGGCGGTACCTGTACTTCAATGACATTGAGCCGGTAGAACAGATCCTGGCGGAAGCGACCGGCGGAGACTTCGTCGAGCAGGTTCTTGTGGCTGGCGGAAAGAATGCGCACATCCACAGTCCTTTCCTGCTGCTCGCCAATGGGCTTGACGGCGCGTTCCTGAATCGCTCGCAGCAGCTTGACCTGCATGTTCAGCGGCAGGTCGGCCACTTCGTCGAGGAACAGGGTGCCGCCCTCGGCTGCTGCGAACAGCCCCTCCTTGTCGGCAATGGCGCCGGTGAAGCTGCCTTTCTTGTGGCCGAAGAACTCGCTCTCCATCAGTTCGCTCGGGATGGCGCCGCAGTTGACGGCGATGAAGGGGCCGCTGGCGCGCGGCCCGGCCTGGTGAATCTCGCGGGCCACCAGCTCCTTGCCGGTGCCGGATTCGCCCTGAATGAACACCGGTGCCTGGCTGCGCGCCAGTTTGCCGATCAGGCTGCGCAGTTTTTGCATTGCCGCTGAGTCGCCGAGCAGGGTCGCTTGCCCTGCTGTGTTTTTCGTTGTGTTCGATGCCTCGGGCTTGAGCTTCAGCGCTGCCTCGATCAGCTTGCGCAGCATTTGCAGATCGACGGGTTTGGAGACGAAATCGAAAGCGCCGGACTTCAATGCCTGCACCGCCGCTTCGACATTGCCGTGCGCGGTGATGACGGCCACGGGTGTTTGTGGAAAGTGCTTCTGAATATACTTGACGATTTCGAGGCCATCGCCGTCGGGCAGGCGCATGTCGGTCAGACAGAGATCGAAATCCTGCTTGTTCAGCGCTGACAGCGCTTCGGCCACCGAGCCGGTACTGACCGATTCCACATCCATGCGCGCCAGCGTGATGGCCAGCAGTTCGCAAATATCGGGTTCGTCATCGATGATCAGAACATTCTTGATGCTCATGGCTCAGCTTCCTTGGCATGTGCCGGTGATGATAGTGGCAGCCGGATGCGAAAGCAGTTGCCGCCCGCTGGCGGCGCGCTGTATTCAAGGCTACCGCCGTTGGCCTCAGCCAGCTCCCGTGCCAGATAGAGCCCCAGCCCGGTGCCTCGGCTGTCGGTGGAAAAGAAGGGCTCGAACAGTTGCTCCCGCAAGTTTGGGGGAATGGTGGCGCCATTGTCGATGACGTCGATCGACGCGCGGCCATCCAGGGTGCCGAGCCTCACCTCGATATGCAGATTGCACGATGTGCCGGAATGAATCTGTGCGTTGCGCAGCAGATTCCACAGGATCTGGTGCAGCTGTTGCGCATCCACATCGACTTGCACCTCAGCGGTGCTATTCAGGGTCAGGCTGTCCTCGCCGAGCTCGTGCTGACGCAGGAATTCTGTCAGTGTCTGTTGCAGCCAGGTTGTCAGGTCGAGGCGTCGGGTGTCGGGCGACCTGCGGCGTGACAGGTTCAGTACGCTTTCGATCAGCTGGTTCATGCGCTGCGTATTGGACTGAATGATGTTGGCCAGCCTGCGGTCGGGATCGCTCAGCGCTTCGGATTCTTGCAGCAGTTGTGCCGCGTGACTGATGGCACCGAGCGGATTGCGTATCTCGTGCGCGATACTTGCCGTCAGCCGCCCCAGCGCCGCCAGTTTCACCTCGTGCAGCTGGCGGCTGCGCCGGGTCAGGTCGTCGAGAAAGATCAGAATCGCGCGTTGGCGGCCAGAGCCGATGGGAATGAACTTGGCTTCGAACTCCCGCCCGCTGGGCGCTGAGCCCCGTAAAGACGACGCCTTTCGATCCTGCAACCAGCGTTCGACCAGCGTCTGCAACGCCGGGCTTAGATCCGAGATCGTGACCTGCTGGCGCGGGCTGTCATGCCCGAGCAGCTCCCAGGCGGCCTGGTTGATGAGCCGGATGCGCCCATCCTTGCCGGTGACGATGACCGCGGTATCCATCTGTTCGACGATATGCCGGGTCAGCTGCGACAGGTCGGCGAAATCCTGTCCGCGCCGCCATGCCAGTTCTTCACTGGCGAGTGCCTTGCGCGCCATTTTCATCGCCAGAATGGCGACAGCGAAGAAAATCGACCCCTGGATGCCTGCCTGGGTCAGCGCAAACAGCTCATGCCGGCCGTGAAGAATGCTGATCCCGGCCTGGACGAACACCGCCAGCGTGGCAAAGGCAGCATAGAAGGGTGCCATATTGCCCGGCAGCAGCAGGCTCGCCCCCGCGATGCTGGGCACCACCAGTAGCCCGATGCCGCTTTCGAGGCCGGTGCTGGCGTACATCATCACCGAGAAGGCGATGATGTCGATGATGACCTGGGCGCTCACCAGATGGCGGAACGGCATGTTCGGCAGAAACACGATCGGCGCCAGCAGCAGATTGACCGCAAACAGCACTTCGGCCGCCAGCAGGAACAGCCGCTGATCGCTGGCCGACTCACCCAGCGGCAGCGCGCCAAAGGAATGCAGCAGCAGTAGCACGAACGAAATACCGATGCGATAGAGCAGAAACAGCTTCAGCGAGTTCCAGGAATCGCGCTCGCTGCGGTGCGCGCCGCGGGCATGGACCAGCCGTGGCTTGGGTGGGTTTTCCGCTCTATCCTTGTCGGGTAATGGCATCATCGCAGTGGATATATCACAATGCCGGCAGTCTGGTACAAGAAGAATCTCTCACGTGGATGAAAAACTGACCATCGCGCTCGCCCAGATCAACACCCTGGTCGGGGACGTGGCGCACAACGCCGATCGCGTTATCGAACAGGCACGGCTGGCTCGCGACCAGCTCAATGCCGATCTTGTCGTCTTTCCGGAGCTGACGCTCAGCGGCTATCCGCCCGAAGACCTGCTGTTTCGCAACAGCCTGATCGAATGGTGTGAGCAGGAGTTGTTCCGCATCGTGCAGCAAGTGCGTGGCATCGATGTCATCGTCGGTCTGCCATGGCGTGACCAGCGCGGACTACACAATGCCGCCTTCCTGCTCAGCGAGGGCAATATCGTGCAGCGCTATTTCAAGCAGCATCTGCCCAATTATGCCGTCTTCGATGAAAAGCGTTATTTCGTACCCGGCGAAGAGACTTGCGTGTTCGACTGCAAGGGCAAGAAGGTTGGTTTGACCATTTGTGAAGACATCTGGCATGCGGGGCCGGCGCTGGCTGCGCGTGAAGCCGGTGCTGAACTGATCATCAACCTCAATGCGTCACCGTTTCATCGCGACAAGCACAGTGAACGCATCGAGAACCTGCGTTTCCGGCGCGACGAAACAGGGCTGCCGATCGTCTACGTCAATGCCGTTGGCGGGCAGGACGAGCTGGTCTTCGATGGCCGCTCGCTGGTGATGAACGCTGCTGGCGACGTGGTGCTGCAATGCAACGCCTTCAATGAGGCTTTGGCGGTGGCATCGTGGCCGTTCGAGGGGGCGGAGAAATCAGTCGGGCAGGATACGGTCGCTGATGTCTATGATGCGCTGGTGCTTGGCGTGCGCGACTACGTGACGAAAAACGGTTTCCCCGGCGCCTTGCTGGGGCTGTCTGGCGGCATCGATTCAGCGCTGACCCTCGCCATCGCCGTCGATGCGCTGGGTGCCGACAACGTCAACGCGGTGATGATGCCGTCGCGCTACACCTCGCAAATGAGTCTGGACGATGCCTCCGCCGAGGCTGAAACGCTGGGTGTCGATTACCAGATCATTTCCATCGAACCGGCGTTCCAGAGCTTCCTGGAAATTCTCAAGCCAGTGTTCGAGGGTTTGCCGGCGGATACCACCGAAGAGAACCTCCAGGCCCGCAGCCGGGGCGTGATTCTGATGGCGCTGTCGAACAAGAGCGGCCGGATTCTGCTCACCACGGGCAACAAGAGCGAGATGTCAGTCGGTTACGCCACCCTCTACGGCGATATGGCGGGGGGCTACGCGCCGCTGATCGACTGCGCCAAAACCTTGGTCTACGACTTGGCTCGCTACCGCAACAGCCTCTCGCCGGTGATTCCCGAGCGCGTCATCACCCGGCCGCCATCGGCCGAACTCGCGCCTGATCAGCAGGATAGCGACAGCCTGCCGCCCTACGAAATTCTCGATCCCATCCTGGAGCGCTTTATCGAGTTGGATCAGTCCGTCGAGGAAATCATCGAAGCCGGTTTCGACGCGGCTACCGTGCGGCGGGTCGCCGGCATGGTACTGCGCAACGAATACAAACGGCG
>CAZQXF010000094.1:0-8857 GCA_964596975.1 uncultured Thiotrichales bacterium
CTCCGGCCCCTGCCTCCCGAAGGCAGTGCTCTACCAGGCTGAGCTACACTCCGAGTTGAAGTTTTTCAGGGAAAGGATTGTAGCATGGTGTTTCGGTAGAAACGAACAGGCTCTGTTATCGGTCCAATTCCTACCCGTGGGTCGATGACAGGGGCTGTGCCCATAGAGAAACTATGGACAATCTTGAGAAGCTGGTCACGGACTGATCTTTGAGTTGGCTGTTCGTCTTGGTGCGGGCTTCGTGATGAATGGCTGCTTTGCTAGACTCCGGCGGGTTCAGGGCGTCGGCGTGTGTCAGTCGTTTTGCTAGGTCAGGATATCCGGAGCCTGCTTGAAGGACAACGGGGAAGGAACAATGAGTAAGAGCTATAGCCAGGCGGTAAAGAACAGGCTGAAAAATTTTGTCAAAAAAACAGTCCCTTATCGGATACATTTACAGCCTTGCGGCACGATCGCCCCTGAAGACCTGGCGGCGCGAGAAGGTGCCGCCAAGGTAAATTATCTGCGCGTCTATGAGGACTACGAGACGATTCTGCCGCTTCCGGTCGAGTTAAGTGACAATCTATCGACATTTGCTTGTTACGACGAAGTCCATTCACATCCTGATGGACATAAATATCTGGCATACAGAGACAGCTATGAGGTAGTCAGTGTTTCTGGCGGACGGCTGTCTTCGAACAACATGTCCAATATTTCAATAATTACTGATCAGAATGAGATCGTTGAGAGGGTTTCTTATCAGTACAGAGTAGATCGCAGAGCGTCTGCATCCGAGAATGATCTGTTTCAGCAGCGTTATTTTACCGAGCCTGAATATATCGACGGCACTGTTGCAACATTACTGGCAGGCCATGGTGCGACGCATAATGTGAGTCATTGGTTATATGATTCGATTCCTCGTATCCATCTTCTCATGGAAGCAGGGGTGTTTGATGAAATCGATTACTTCGTCGTTCCTGCTTATAACACCGAGTATCACGAATATACACTTGGTCGTTTTGGGATCGATAAAAGCAAGATTATTGTCGGGACGAGAGATACGCATCTCGTCGCGAAAAGACTCGTCGCCACATCACATCCACGGGGAAACAGGAGTTTTATTCTCCCGACTTGGGTATACGAATTTATTCGCTCAAGCTATCTGGATACGCAGGAAGGTGGGAGTGGAAAGAGGAAGCGAATTTATATCAGCCGCAAAGACTCAGGTTATCGAGGAATTATCAACGAAGCGGAAGTAGAAGGCCTATTAAAAGAATATGGTTTCGAGAGCGTCGTGCTTTCAGAGCTGTCTATGGGTGACCAAGTGACCTTGTTCAGTTCTGCCGAGATAGTTGTATCTGCGAGTGGTGCAGGTCTTTCCAAGCTTTTTTTCGCTCCCCATGACTGCGCGGTTATCGAATTGTTTTCAACGGGATTTGTGCATACCGCATTTTACAATGTTGCGTATCTCGGTGGGTTGAATTACAAAGCGTTGGTTACCGATGTCGACAACCCGGCTTCCACCATGGCCGCGGGGCAGAGGGAAAGTTTTGCTGTCGATATCGACAAACTCAAAACAGCTCTTGACGGCTTTCTCTCATGACCTCCGAAACAGGCGTATTCCAAGTAACAGCAAAGGCATTACCCAATGCCACACGCCGCCGCCCTGGGCGGTGAATCTCCTGGCACCTGAGTCGCCTTTAACCGAGACGACGACGCGAGAGCCGCTGTCGGCGGCGGGCACGACGTTGAGCAGGATGCGGTGGGCCGTTTCCTTGCCGCTGTCATCTTTGACCCAATAGCTGAAGGCGTCGGGGCCGGTGTAGCCAGCGGTCGATGCATAGGTGCCGATATTCCCGTTGAGCGACACGGTGCCATGCAAGGGTTGGCTGACGGCGCTGATGAGGCCGCTCAGGTCTGCTTCAGCGGTCAGGTCTATTTCTGTCGGTTCGCCAGAGATGGCGATCAAGCGGGGTTGCTCAGGCGCTGGCGGAGCGGGTTTTGCAATCTCTGGTAGTACGGTGATATGAAAGCTTTCCTCACCGCAATAATATTCCTTGCCGCCGGTGGCGTAGTCGACCACTTCGTAGTGGACGGTGGCACTGCCACTGGCGTTGGGTTTCAGCGTGTATTCCAGGCTCCATGATGGATAGCTGACGTGCGGGAGCACGTCAAATAGCGCCGTATTGTCGGTTCGGGTGATCCAGAGGGTGTCGTTTGGCTGCTCGTCGTCGTTATCGCGTGGACTCATCGCCCATTGTGGGATGTGGACGTTTCCTGCGTTTTCGATATTGATCTGATCGATGGTCGTGGCGCAAAAGCGCTCGGAAAGATCGATGTCGCGGCTGACAGCATTGCCGGCAAGGTCGCGAATAATCAGTCGACCGCGACTGGGCAGGTTATCGTCGCTGCGGCGGATACTGAAGCGGGCTGCCATTGCACCGGGCGTGAAGGGTGTAACGTCAAGCACCAGGTTGTCCGATGTCGAATCCAGGGTGATCGATGCCAGGCCGGTATCCTGATTCAGCAGGCCATCACCGTCGATATCTTCGCCGGGTTCTAGCTGCCCATTGCTGTTGCTGTCCTCGCTGCGGAAATCGATGGCGCCATTGCCGTTCAGGTCCTCCCGCGGGGACAGGGTGCCGCTGAGATCGAGGTCTTCACTGTCGCCGGCAAAGCCCTCGAACCCGTTGTCGCCGCGACGCAGAATGACATTGGGTGGCCAGTTATCGACAGCACCATTCGATACCGCTTCGCCAAACCGCCCCAGGTAGATGCGGCCGTCACCGGTAGCGGGATCGTCGTCCAGGTCGGTTGATGCATTGCCGAGTACAAACACGGCGCCCGAGGTGGTGGCTGCAATGCTGTTGGGCTGATTGAAACCACGACCACCATATTGCTGAACGCCAAGAAATTCGCCGTCGGGCGTCCATGCGGCAGTAAAAGCGTCGTAGTTTCCATGGCGTTCGCTGTCGCCGAGTGTGCCGTGGGTGTAGCCGGTGACGAACAGGTTTCCATTCTTGCCAATGGTCATGGCTTTGGGGATGTCCGACGCATCGCTGCCCAGGCTACGTGTCCATAGCCGCTCGCCGTTGCTAGAGATACGGCTGACGAAGATGTCGGCGTCGCCCTGGTTGGGCAGTGTTTCGAGATCCCCATAACTGTAGCTGGTGAGAAAGAGATCACCATTGTCGGCGGGCGCGAGCGCAACCGCATAGTCGGGGCGGGCGGTGCCAAATTGCGTTGACCAAAGCACTTCCCCATCGGTTGAGAACGCGCGCAATACGATGTCGGGTTTGCGGTTGCTCGGGCTGCCGTCGAGCTTGCCACGGCTGTTGCCAGCCAGATAGATGGTATCGCCGATGCGCGTCAGCGCGGTGGCAATGTCGGATTCGGCGGTGCCGAACTGACGTAGCCAGCGCTGCTCGCCGGTTGGTGTGAAACTCGCCAGATACATATCGTGACCACCCAGCGACCCGGCCTCCGTCAACGCACCGGCAGTGCGGCCCGTAACATAGATATTGCCCTCGGCATCGCTGGTGATTGCCTGGCTGTTGTCGTATTCGCTGGAGCCGAACTGGCGTGTCCAGACAATAGAGCCGTCGGCATCGAGCCGTGAGATGAACACATCGAAGGAACCAGCAGGTTCGGCCTCTGTCATTGCACCTGGTGTCGTACCGGTAATATAGATATTGCCATTGCCATCGACGGTGCTGGCACCGATATAGTCGTGGTCGTCGCTGCCCAACACGCGTGACCACAGACGCTCGCCGCGCACCGAGAACGCCGTGACGAACACATCGCTGCCGCCGTGGCTATCCTGGTTGTCGAAGCTGCCGAGAAACTCGCCAGCGACATAGAGACCGCCGCTGGGGCTTGCCGCCAATGATTCACCCGAGGCGTTGTCACCGTATTGCCAGATCGTGCCTGGTGCCAATTGTTGTTCCGCCGCATTCAACGCGAGGGGGCTGAGCATGGCCAGCGTCAGCAGTGTTCTGGTGAAAGAGGGGCGTGATGTGTTCATGGCTGTCATCCGTGGTCGTGAAATGGGCTCCGTTGCCCGTAGTTGGCCAGAGACGGGAGACCCGCAGCAGTGTGAACATCAAGCGACTGCCGAGGTCAGAACAGTGATCACGCCGATTCGTATGATTCGCTAGCGACGGCTGTCGGCTGGCCGTGACGTCGGTGGTGGAAGATGGTAGGGCGGGTATTGGCATTTTTTATGTTCATTATCAGCGTGCGAGGCTGAGATATTGTGTGCAGGCAGGTCGCCGCTCTTGCTACCATGGGCGGACACTAAAGCGCTTCCAGCCGCGTATCACTCAACATAAGTTTCAGCGGATAAAGACCCCCTCTCCCCGTTGGGGAGAGGGGAAGCAGTGCGTCGGTAGGTTGGGCAAAGCGCAGCGTGCCCAACAATCGTGGCACAGCTCTGTGAGCGGCGAAGCCTGAGGTACAAGAACCACAACGATGAACGAGTCAGCCAACACGCCAGACGGAGATAACATGCAGCCCGCAACGGCTGCGATGTTGCCTCGCGCCGAGACTGGCCCGATGATGGCTGACTACCAGGCTCGGCTGGCATCGGGCGAGCTGGTGGCGGATGCCTGGCAACATGGCATCGTAGAGCGGCTCGATCAGCTCTGCCATGACCTGACCGTGCAACGCGAAGCCTGGCTGGGTGCGAAGTCGGGGCCGATGAAGTGGCTGGCGCTGATCGGCTTGGCCAGACCCACGCGCCCGGCACCCGTCACCGGTCTCTATCTCTGGGGTGGGGTTGGCCGCGGCAAGACGTATCTGCTGGATCTCTTTTTCGACACGCTCCCGTTTCAGGAGAAGCTGCGCCTGCATTTCCACCGTTTCATGCAGATTGTCCATGACGAGCTGAAGCTACTGGGTGATCTGGAAGACCCGCTGGAACCTGTCGCCGAGCGAATGGCGGCACGGGCGCTGGTGATCTGTCTCGACGAATTGCAGGTGAACGATATCGCCGACGCCATGCTGTTGGGGCGCTTGTTCGAGCATCTGTTCAACCAGGGTGTCACGTTGGTCGTCACGTCGAACGAACAGCCGCGCGATCTTTACCGCGATGGCCTGCAGCGGGCGCGCTTTATCCCTGCCATCGATCTGCTGGAGCGCTACTGCAATGTGGTGGAATTTGGCGGTGACATTGATTACCGGCTGCGGCTGATGGAGCAGCTCGATGTCTGGCTGCCTTCCGACAATGACAATTCAGAAACACTGATGCGACAGCATTTCATGAAACTGCGCGGCATCAACCTGCATGCGGATCGCACCGATATCATCATCAACCACCGCCGCATTCCGGTGAAGATGTGGGCCGATGGCATAGTCTGGTTTGCCTTCGAGGAATTGTGTAATACTGCTCGGGGTACCAGCGATTACATTGAGATTGCCACGTTTTTTCATACCGTGATGATTTCCGACATCCAGGTGATGACGGCTATGCAAGACGACGTGGCGCGGCGCTTCATCAATATGGTCGATGAATTTTATGACCGCAATGTCAACCTGATTGTCTCGGCCGCAGCCACGCCGACCGCGCTGTATACCGGCAGCCGGCTCAGCGAAGTGTTTCAGCGTACCAGCAGCCGGTTGATCGAAATGCAATCACGTGAATATTTTGCCCGTCATCACCGCGAGACGCCCTATGAGCTGGAACGATAAACGCCCGATGTCACCCCATTTGCAGGTCTACGACCTGCCCATGACCGCGCGCCTGTCGATCCTGTTTCGTGCCGCCGGGGTGCTGCTGTATTTTGTCATGGTAGCGCTGGTTGTGGTGCTGGGCATCATCGCTGCCGGCGAGCCTGCCTGGTCCTGGCTGCAACGATTATTGTTATCCACGCTGGGAAAAAGCGTTCTGTTTCTGGTGACGCTGATATTCTATTACCACCTCTGTAACGGTATTCGCCATCTCGTCTGGGATACCGTGCGAGGGCTGGAATTGTCGTCGTTGCGCAGTTCGGGCTATATCGTTATTGCCGCGACCGTGCTGTTGACGTTGCTAACCTGGGGGTTGGCCTGATGCGCGGCAGCCGTCATTTTCTGTCGCAGCGCCTGACCGCGTTGGCGCTGATTCCGCTGGTGATCTGGTTTTGTTTTTTTCTGGCAAAACTGCCAGGCGCCAATTACGCAGATATCGTAGCCTGGTTGCAGTCACCGAGTAACGCCATTTTATTTGCGCTGATGCTGATGCTGGGTTTATATCATGGCGAACTGGGTGTGCAGGTGGTGATCGAGGACTATATTTCCCCCGGACGATTCCAGCGCTTCCTGCTCGCATCGCTCAAGTTTCTGCGGGTTTTTCTGATAATGCTTGGATTGTTTTTCCTTTTTCGCATCATGCAGGTGCAGCCATCGTGAGTAGCCACAGTTATCCCATCGTCGAGCATTTTCACGACGTCGTCATTGTCGGTGCCGGGGGGGCAGGGCTGCGCGCCACCCTCGGCATGGCCGCCACCGGCTTGTCCACCGCCTGCATTACCAAGGTCTTTCCCACCCGCAGCCACACCGTGGCGGCCCAGGGCGGCATTTCCGCCGCGCTCGGCAATATGGGTGAAGACAGCTGGCAGTGGCATATGTACGACACCGTCAAGGGCTCCGACTGGCTCGGTGATCAGGACGCCATCGAATACATGTGCCGCGAGGCCATTCCAGCGGTCATCGAGCTGGAGCATTTCGGCGTCCCGTTTTCGCGCACCGAGGATGGCCGCATCTATCAGCGTCCTTTTGGCGGCATGACGACGCACAATGGCGAAGGCGTCGCCCAGCGTACCTGCGCCGCCGCCGACCGCACTGGCCATGCGATTCTGCACACGCTGTACCAGCAGTCGCTCAAGCATGGCGCCGAGTTCTACATTGAATATGTGGTCATCGATCTGCTGATGGACGATGGCATCTGCAAAGGCGTGCTGGCCTGGGATCTGGCCGGCGGCACGCTGCACCGGTTTCGCGGTCATCGAGTTGTGCTGGCCACCGGCGGGGCAGGGCGCTGCTACTTCTCCGCCACCTCGGCGCATACCTGCACTGGCGATGGCAACGCCATGGTGCTGCGCGCCGGGCTGCCATTGCAGGACATGGAATTTGTCCAGTTCCACCCCACCGGCGTGTATGGCGCTGGCGTGCTGATCACCGAGGGCGTGCGCGGCGAGGGCGGCTATCTGACCAACGCCGATGGCGAGCGTTTCATGGAACGCTATGCGCCGAATGCCAAGGACCTCGCCTCGCGCGATGTCGTCTCACGGGCGATGACGTTGGAGATCAATGCCGGTCGTGGCGTCGGCCCGCATAAGGATCATCTGCATCTCAATTTGATGCACCTCGGGCGTGAGGTGATCGACGAACGCCTGCCGGGCATCGCCGAAAGCGCGCGAATTTTCGGTGGTGTCGACGTTACCCGCGAGCCGATCCCGGTGCTGCCGACGGTTCATTACAACATGGGCGGTATTCCCACCAATCACCACGGCGAAGTCGTCTGCCCTCAGGATGGGGAGCCAGAGGCCGTGGTGCCGGGGCTGATGGCCATCGGCGAAGGTGCTTGCGTCTCGGTCCACGGTGCCAATCGGCTTGGCTCCAACTCACTGCTGGATATTATCGTTTTTGGCCGCGCTGCTGCTTTGCGTGCTGCGGAACAATTGCAGCCGGGTCAGCCTCACGCAGCGCTTCCGGATGTCGTCACCGATGCCGTGCTCGACCGCTTCGACCGCCTGCGTCACGCCGATGGCGAGCATCCCACCGCCGCCATCCGTGACCGCATGCAGCGTACCATGCAGCAACACGCTGCCGTTTTTCGCAGTGGCGAAATCCTGCAGCAGGGCATCGACAAAATGCACGATATCGCCGCCCAATTTCGCGACGTGCGCGTCACCGACCGGGGCATGAAATGGAATACCGACCTGGTCGAAACGCTCGAACTGGAAAATCTGCTGCAACAGGCGCAGATCATTATCCACGGCGCCGCCAATCGAACCGAAAGCCGCGGCGGCCATGCCCGCGACGACTATCCCGACAGGGACGATGAAAACTGGATGAAACACACCCTCGCCTGGTTGCATGAACTGGGCGACGTGCGTTTCGACTACCGCCCGGTTCACCTCTATACCCTCACCGAGGAATGCGAAGTGATATCGCCAAAAAAACGGGTGTATTGATGGCTGAATTTCGCCTCCCCGCCAATTCCGTGATCAAGCCGGGAAAAACCTGGCCTGCGCCTGACAACGCGAAAAATATCCGCCGCGTCATCGTCTATCGCTATGATCCCGAAGACGAGCAAAATCCCCGCACCGATACCTACACGATCGACCTCGACCACTGCGGCCCGATGGTGCTCGACGCACTGCTGAAAATAAAAAACGAGATCGACCCGACGCTGGCGCTGCGACGCTCCTGCCGCGAAGGCATCTGCGGCTCCTGTGCGATGAATATCGATGGCCGCAACACCCTGGCCTGCACCAAACCCATTGCCGATATTGCCGGTGACATCAAAATCTATCCGCTACCGCACCAACCGATCATCAAGGATCTGGTTTCCGATCTCGACAACTTCTATCGCCAATACGCCTCGGTAGAACCGTGGCTGAAAAATGATGCGCCAGCCCCTGAACGCGAACGGCGTCAGAGCGTCGCGCAGCGCAAGCAACTCGACGGGCTCTACGAATGCATCCTCTGCGCCTGCTGCTCCACCAGCTGCCCCAGCTACTGGTGGAACCCCGAACGCTACCTAGGCCCCGCCGCCCTGCTCAACGCCTGGCGCTGGATCGCCGACTCCCGTGACGACGCCAGTCAACAACGCCTCCAAGCCCTCGACGACCCCTTCAAACTCTACCGTTGCCACACCATCATGAACTGCACCGAC
>CAZQXF010000095.1:0-4293 GCA_964596975.1 uncultured Thiotrichales bacterium
AGCTGACGCTCGGGACAGCTTCCTTATCGATAGCGATGGTGCCGTATTGGGACACTCGGTATCCTTCATGTTTTCCCTCAATTGGAGTGCGCAATGGCATTGGCGAACATTGGCGTGATCGGACTCGCGGTCATGGGACGCAATCTGGTGCTCAACCTGGCTGATAATGGGTTTCGGGTTGCAGTGTACAATCGAACCTGGGGGCGCACAGAAGATTTCCTGGCAGGAGATGCGTCGGGGCGTGAGATCACGGGTGCGCGAACGCTGGAGAAATTCGTCGCCAGCCTGGAAGCGCCACGTGTGATTCTGCTGATGGTCAAGGCGGGCAAGCCGGTGGATGCGGTTATCGATCAACTGCTGCCATTGTTGTCGCCGGGTGACATTATCGTCGATGGCGGCAATTCGCACTATCCCGATACCGAGCGCCGTTACCACGCGCTGAAACAGCAGGGCTTGCGCTTTCTCGGCATGGGTATTTCCGGCGGCGAGGAAGGTGCGCGTCATGGTCCGTCGCTGATGCCGGGGGGCGATCCCGAGGCCTGGCCGCTGGTGCGGGAGATGTTCCAGGCCATTGCTGCGAAGGCGGATGGCGAGCCTTGCTGTCAGTGGGTTGGCGAGGGCGGTGCCGGCCACTATGTGAAGATGGTGCACAATGGCATCGAGTATGGCGATATGCAGTTGATCGCTGAGGCCTGGCAGTTGATGCGTGCGGCGCTTGATGTGGACAACGATTTTCTCGCCGATGTTTTCGCGCGCTGGAACGAGGGTGTGCTCGATTCCTATCTGATCGAGATCACCAGTCATATTCTGCGGGTGAAAGACGCGGATGGTTCCTGGCGTGTCGATCATATTCTCGACAGCGCAGGCCAGAAGGGTACCGGCAAGTGGACCGCGATCGATGCGCTTGAGCAGGGTATTCCGCTGACGCTGATCGACGCTGCCGTCAACGCGCGCTTTTTGTCGGCACTGAAATCGGAACGGGAGCGGGCAGCGAGTCGGCTTGCTGGTGCTGCGTCGAACGAGACACCGCTGGATGAAACCTTTGTCGATCAGGTACGCGATGCGCTCTATGCGTCGAAAATCATCTCCTATGCGCAGGGCTTTATGCTGATGCGCGAGGCCAGCGTAAAATTTGGCTGGGATCTTCAATTTGGCGATATTGCGCTGTTGTGGCGCGAAGGTTGCATTATCCGCAGCCGTTTTCTGAAAGACATCAAGGCCGCATTCGACAAGCAGCCGACGCTGGAAAATCTGCTGTTCGACGATTTCTTTGCCGAGGCGGTTTCCACAGCGCAGTCCGGTTGGCGTGCTGCGGTGATGGCGGGTGTTTCGCGAGGAATATCGCTACCGGCATTTTCTACCGCACTCTCCTTTTATGACGGCTACCGCAGCGCAACCTTGCCGGCAAACCTGATTCAGGCACAGCGCGATTATTTCGGTGCCCACACTTACCGGCGCACAGATCGTGACCCCGACGAGGTTTTTCACAGCCACTGGACCGAAGATCAGCACGAGGAGAAATGGCAGTGAACGAGAAAGAGAATGATGATGCTTGTACGCTGGTCATTTTCGGTGCGACCGGCAATCTCGCGACAGTAAAGTTGTTGCCATCGCTCTATCATCTGGAGGTGGCGGGCCAGCTCAACCCGGACACCAGGATTATCTGCTGTGGCCGAAAACCTTTTACCCAGGATGAATGGCTTGAGCGGGTGAAAAAGTCGGTTTCTCCGCGAGCGAGAAATTCACTCGATGCCGAATGTTTTTCGCGTTTCAGTCAGCGTATTCGCTATTTTCGCGGGGATTTGGCCGATGCATCGATGTATCCGGCGTTGAAGGCTGAGATGGAAATGCTGGAGACCGGAAACGCCGCGTTTTACATGTCGTTGCCGCCGTCGACCTACGGTGATGTCGTGGAGCAGCTTGGCGAGGTGGGCATTTTCGCGGAGGAGAAAGGCTGGCGGCGCGTGGTGATTGAAAAACCGTTCGGCTATGACCTGCTCAGCGCCCAGAATCTTCAGCGTCGACTGTCGCGCTGGTTGCGGGAGGATCAGATCTATCGCATCGACCACTACCTCGGCAAGGCGATGGTGCAGAATGTGTTGGTATTTCGTTTTGCCAATCTGATGGTCGAGCCATTGTGGAATCGCAACTATATCGACCATGTGCAGATTACCCATTCCGAAACGCTGGGCGTCGGTTCGCGCGGCGGGTTCTATGACAGCGCCGGCGCACTGCGCGACATGATCCAGAGCCATCTGCTGCAATTGTTGACGCTGGTGGCGATGGAGCCGCCGGTGTCGATGCAAGACGAAGATCTGCGTGATGAGAAGGTCAAGGTGCTGAAGTCGATCCGGCCCATTCCGCGCTCCGCAGTGCATGCACATGCTTACAGAGCGCAGTATGGCGCTGGAAAAATCAATGGCGAGCCAGTGCCGGCCTATCTGGAGGAACCGGGCATCGATCCGAAAAGCGTGACCGAGACTTATGCCGCGGTGAAATTTTATATCGACAACTGGCGTTGGCGTGGCGTGCCGTTCTACCTGCGCACGGGCAAACGACTGAAGGAAAAACAGTCGACAATATCGATTTGTTTCAAGCATCCGCCACAGCAATTTTTTCGCGGCACGCAGGTGGAGCAAATGCATCCGAACTGGTTTCTGCTCGGCATTCAGCCGGTCGAATCGCTGCGCATGGAAATCACCGCGAAAGAGCCGGGTCTTGAAATGCGTACCCGCCAGATCAGTCTCGATGCGCATTTTCGCGATGAACAGCATGAAAAAATGGATGCCTACGAAGACTTGCTGCTCGATCTGTTTCAGGGGGATCGCTCACTCTACCTGCGTTACGACGAAGTTGAAGCCGCGTGGCGGGTCGTCGATCCGATTCTCAAGGTCTGGTCGACTGAGCGCGACTATATTCGCACCTATCCGGCGGGTAGCTGGGGGCCGGAGGAGTCGCGGCTGATTTTCGACCGCGAGCAGTGTCACTGGCGGCACAGCCTGGATCCGGAATGACAAGCACTTCGTTGCAAGATATTCGCTGGTTTGTCATCGACGATGTGGCGGCGATAGCAAAGGCGGTGGTTGCCATGATCACCCAGTCGGCCAATGCAGCCATCGAGCAGCATGGCCACTTTTCGCTGGTATTGGCGGGAGGGACGACGCCGCAAGCGGTTTATCATCGGCTCGCCAGCAGTGAACAGGCATGGGCGAAATGGCGGCTCTACTATGGCGATGAGCGCTGTCTGCCGCCTGAGCATGCCGAGCGCAACAGTCAGATGGTGATGGAAACGGGACTGGCGCAACGTGCTGGCGCGCACTATCCCATTCCGGCAGAGCTGGGGGCGGAAGCGGGTGCCACAGCCTATGCGCCGCTGGTAGCGGCAGCATTGCCGTTCGACATGGTGGTGCTCGGCATGGGGGAAGATGGTCATACCGCCAGCCTTTTCCCAGGCCATGAGATGGATGGCTCCGCGCTGGTGCTACCGGTTCACAATGCGCCGAAACCTCCGCCGGACAGGATTTCACTGTCCCCCAGGGCCTTGCAGTCTTGCTCAGAGATGATCGTGATGGTTACCGGCAGCGGCAAGGCCAATGCTTTGCAGCGCTGGTTGCAAGGCGAGGCGCTGCCGATCGCGCTGGTGACGGCGGCTTGTCAGGGCCGGGTCACGGTGGTGACGGATCAGCGTGAGGTGCTGGAAGGCGTAGCTAGTTTAGTGTAGGTGGTGTGTCGGTCGGCAGACTGGCGTCCTGGCCAGTTGGCACGGCGCCGGACAGCTCATCGGCTGTGGCGTCGCGAATCGCCAGAATATTGAGGTGAAACCAGATCGTCTGGCCAGCCAGCGGGTGGTTTCCGTCCAGCGTAATGCGGCCATCTTCAATCTTGGTCACGCGGAAAGTTCTCGCTTCACCACGGTCGTTGTGGAATTCTGCTTCGGCACCGATCATGCGGTATTCGGGCGGTACATTCTGCAAGTCGTCCTCGAACAGCATGCTTGGATCATGATCGCCGAAGCCGTCATCGGGTGTCAGTTCGACAACGACTTCATCGCCAACCTGTTTTCCTTCCAGCGCCTGTTCGATTTTCGGGTACATGCCACTTTCGCGGCCATGGATATAAGTCAACGGCAGATCGACCTGCTCCTTGATGTCGCCTTGCTCATCGACGATCCGGTAAGTGAATTCCACCAATTTGTCTTTTGTAATGCCTGTGTCTGATGCGTTGTCCATTGGAATCTCGTTCGGGATATTGATGGTGGAATCTTAACCTGAATTTTCCGCCGGGTCGCGTTGG